>JAEYZO010000609.1 GCA_023428035.1 Pseudomonadota bacterium
TCGCCCGCGGCGTGGCAACAGCGGCCGCCCGGGCACTGCATCCCGCCGCAGCACTCGCCCGCCGAGGCGCACACGGCGGTGGGGAGCGCGCAGCACGCGCCCTTGCGGCACTCGAGGCCCCGCTCGCAGGCGGTGTCGCCGCAGCAGCGCTGCGTGGCGGCGCCGCAGCGCGTGGGCTCGGGCGGGGCGTCGAAGTCGGGGACGTCGTTGGGGACCCCGAGGTCGTCGACGAAGCCGGCGTCGTCGGTGGAGCCGTCGAGGTCGGCGACCTGCCCGCCCGCGCAGGCAGAGAGGCTCCACACCATCGCGGCGAGGACTGTGTAGCGTAGAAGTGAAGTGGGCATGGCGGTGGTTCGCGCTCCGGGCCCTACGTTGCCTCATGCAGACACGCAGGGTCTAGTGGCCCCGCCGCCTCGCGGGTGGGGTCGCGGTGACCACCCCCTGGTCGCTGGGGCGTGGCGGCGTCGTCGCGATGGCGATACACGTTCCGCGATGAACCTCCGCGACGCGGTCACGGGCGTGGCCTTCGTGTGCATCGCCGCGCTCCTCACCGACTGCACGGGAGCGACGCCCGCGTCGGGGGTCGACGCGGGTGTGTTCCACCCCGAGAGGCCCGCGCTCGACCGTGACCCGACGCGGACGTACTGGTGCGACCTCCCCGCGCCCGACGTGCCCCAGGCGGGCCTGCCCTTCGGCTTCTGCATCCGTCGCTACGCGTCGCTGCGCGCGGCTCGGGTGATGGCCGTGGCGCCCGGCGGCGAGCTCTTCGTCACGTCTCCCTCGACGCCGACGCCGGGTGGCGCGCCCACGGGCGTGGGCGGGATCGTGGTGCTCGCCGACGACGACCGCGACGGCGTGGCCGAGACGCACACCTTCGCGTCGAACCTGCCCGACGTGCACGGCCTCCTCTTCGTCGACGGGTGGCTGTATTTCACCCGCGGCGACGGGGTCTACCGCACGCCCTACGCGCGCGGTCAGCGGGCGATCGCGTCGACGCCGCCCGAGCTCGTCACCGACCTGCGCGGTCTGTCTCCGTCGCCGCGGTGGACGCACACCCTCGCGCGCGCGGCCGACGGGACCATCTACGTCTCGCAGGGGCAGTACTACGCCTTCACCTGCCCGACGTCGCCGCGAGAGGGGGCGATCTACCGGGTCGACCCCGCGAGCACGACGCCGGTGTACGTCTCGGGCGGGTACCGCAACCCGCTCTTTCTCCGGTGCGACCCGAGCGGCGCGACCTGCTACGCCGCGGAGCTCAGCGACGACGGGTGGGACCCGTCGACGGGCACCCTCGGCCGCGAGAAGCTGGTGGTGATCCGTCAGGGCGAGGACTACGGCTACCCCTGCTGCGCGGGGCGCGACGCGCTGGGTCCTCCGGGGAGGTCGCGGGGCGCGAGCTGCGCGTCGGTGAGCGTCGAGCTCCGCACCTGGCCCTTGCACGACACGCCCTTCGGCATTGATTTCGAGCGGGGGAACTTCCCCGAGCCGTGGCGCAACGGGTTCTTCGTGGGCCTGCACGGCGCCTTCGCGAGCTGGGAGAACACCAAGCTCCAGTGGTGCCCGGTCGACCGCGCGACGGGCGAGCCCACGGGCGAGTGGCAGGACTTCGTCACGGGCTGGGGGCGGAGCTCGAACGGGATCGTGGGGCGCGTGACCGACGTGGTGTTCGCGCCCGACGGGCGGCTCTTCTTCACCGACGACCAGGGCGGCGGGGTGTACTGGGTCTCGCCCGAGGAGATGTCCTTCCCTCGGTGACCGACGCCAGACCCAGCCCATAGGGTCTCCAGACCCATCCCATAGGGTCTCCAGACCCTCCCCATAGGGTTCCCAGACCCACCCCATAGGGTTCCCAGACCCAGCCCATAGGGTTCCCAGACCCTCCCCATAGGGTCTCTGAACCCTGACCAGACGGTTCCCAGACCCTCTCCCCCCGGTCTGGGAACCCTCGCTAGGGGTTCGCGGCCAGGTCGGCCCTGATCGCCGAGACCATCACCGCTACGTCGGGGAAGCCCAGCCCCGCCGACGCGGCGATCCTCTCCAGCGCTCCCAGCTCCACCGCCGAGAGCTCGTTCGACACGCACGCGATGCCCGCGGCGAGGTAGACGCCCTCCTCGCTCACGTTCATCCGTCGCAGCGCGCGGCCCACGGAGTCGCAGCGCGCCTCGTGGCCCTCCCTCGCGAGGCGCGCCTCGAAGGTCTCGAACATCGTGTCGACGTCGTCGGTCCAGATGGCGTCGCCGGAGAGGCGGTGGATCACCGCGTCGATGGCCTTGCGCTCGGCGCGGTCGAAGCGACCGTCGGCCTGCGCCACCAGCCACGCGCCCTCGATCACCGCCATCACCCTCGCGGCCGACACCGGGTCGAGGCGCTCGACCCAGGGCCGCACGTCGACGCCCAGCACCACGTCCGCGGCCGTCACGCTCTCTCGCGCGCGGAGCGCCTCGGAGAGAGGCATCAGCCGGGTCAACAGTCGCTCGATCCCCATCGCCAACACCTCCCTCTCAGAGCCGGAACACCAGCTCGGCCACCGCGCCCTGGAACAACGGAACGTCCCTGCACACGCCGCCGGAGCACACCCGGCCGCCCGGGGTCATCCCCGCGAACACCCGCAGGAAGTTGCTGATGGTGAAGTTCCACCGCACCTCGAGGTTCGGGTAGAGCGTCGGCAGCCTCGACGGGGTGAGGGTGCCGAAGGGCTGGTCGCCCAGCGACGCTTCACCCACCGGGCGGTGGGTGTTGTCCCAACGGAGCCCAGCGCTCACCACCAGCGGGAGCCCGTGCGACCACGACACGGCGATGCCCCCTCGGGCGCCCGCGAGGAGCTGGTCGAGGTCGAAGCCCGTGAGCCGGTCGAAGGTGAAGTTCCGCTCGAAGCGGTGGTCGACCCTCACCTCGATGGAGTCGTTCGCCCCTACCGGCCAGGCGACGTCGATGTCGGCCTGGATGCTCTCGTGCTTGATGTCCCCCGCCTGCCACGCGGGCTCGAAGCCCGCGATCGACCGCGCCGTGCCCGCGTGGAACTCCCTGCGGTAGCCCACCGTCGCCAGGAGGTTGTAGTCGCCCCTCGCGACGCGCGTGCCCGTCGCTCCCGAGGTGCCCCCCGCGGTGATGTTCGCGCCGCCGGGCCCTCCCTGGTTCTGCGACGACGCCGCGGCGGGGCCGTGGCCGTCGGCGTCGCGGGGGCGCGTCACCGCCACCGTGGTGCGCGAGCGACGCCGCACGCCGAAGTAGGTGTGCGAGGTGATGTACCCGTGCTCCGGGTCCCAGGGGTCGAGGAGCGCGCCGGAGCTGTCGGCGGTCTCGGCCCAGCCGTACATCACCGAGTTGAAGGTGAAGATCCACGGCGCCCCGCGGACGTTGTAGTCCACCCTCAGCCTCGCGCCCCGCACGTTGGAGTTGGTGAAGAGCCTCTGGTCGTCGCGCTCCAGCGACGGGGCCTGCGAGTAGATCCTGGCGACGTCTCGCGGCGACGCGTTCGCGGCCTCGGTGGGCCCGAGCAGGTAGTGGGTGTAGTCCTTGAACTCCAAGAGGAAGGTGAGGGGCCCGCGGGTGAGCTGCGCCGCGGCGTACACGGCGCGGCCGTTGGTGAGCGCGCCCGCGCCGAGGGAGCGGTCCTCCGACGCCGCGCCGGAGCGCGACACGCGGCGCAGCACGTCGACCTCGCCGTAGAGCGAGAGGTTGCCGTCGAGGAGCGAGGGCACGTCGACGCGCCACCCCATGATGGTCACGTCGTCTTGGCGTCTCTGGTCGGCGAGGCGCTCGAAGCTCGCGTGCACGACGTGGCCCGAGACCTCGATGTCCTCGTCGGGCCCGAGGCGCACCGCGGTGGAGCCGCCCACGAGAACGTCCGCGGGGTCTTCGAAGATCGAGAGCGAGATCGGGTCGAGGTTCTGGGGGTTGCCCACGCCGCCGAAGACCCGCGCGGTGAGCCTGCCGTGCTCGTACTCGAAGCGACCGCCGCGCAGCGTGGTGTCGAGGCCGATGGGGTCGACCTTGCGGAACGCGAGCGACAGGGCCCGGCCGAAGACCTGGTAGTAGTCCCCGAGCTCGAAGGTGAAATCACCGCGCTGGTAGCGCAGCGAGAGCCTCTCGGGCAGCGAGGTCCCGAGGTTCTCGTAGCTGCCGGGGCGGTAGTTCGAGCGGAGGTAGCACAGCGAGGTGCGGTCCCCCGTGCACGAGGTGTCGTGGTTCCACGGGGTGAAGGTGTCGACGCGCATGTAGAGCCGCCACGGGGCCGCGGTGGCCGACAGGTCGAGGCGCTCGGTCAGCGAGAAGAACTCGTCGTCGTGGACGTTGGTGTCGAAGTTCAGGTGGCGGTAGCGCAGCAGGCTCGTGCTGGTGATCGAGAAGCCCGTGGGGCCGAGCCCGGGGAGCCGGGCCACGAGCCCTTGCGCGCTGGCGGTGGTGGGGATGGCTAGGGAGAGCGCCGCGAGGAGCGCGAGGCGGGAGGGGCGCACGGGCCCGGGAGACTACTCGTCGGTGGGGCAGTTCGGGTACTCATACCGCGGGTCGGCGAGCACCTCTTCGATCGCGTTGCGGATCGACGCGAGGCCGCGGTCGGAGCCGTACTCGCGCCAGCGGATGCGGCCGCAGTTGTCGACGATCACGTTGCCCGGGAAGGCCGTGTTCGGCACGAAGGGCTGCGTGATGAAGGTCGGGTCCATCAGCTCGGGGATGGTGAGGTTGTAGCGGTTCGCCCAGGTGCGGCAGAACGCGGGGGTCACCGCGCTGCGGTCGGGGTTCTGCACCAGGAGCTGCACCACGCGCACGCCGCGGTCGGCGTAGCGCTGCACGACCTCGCGCTCGATCTGCATCGTCTCGTTCTGGCAGGGCACGCACCAGCCCGCGGCGATGGAGATCAGCGTGAGGCGCGCGCCGAAGAAGCCGTTGCCGGCGAAGTCCCAGTTGGCCTCTTCGCCCTCGCGGTTGCAGGCCGTGAGCTGGAAGGGCCGAAGGAGAGCGCCCACGCTGGAGCCGTAGGTGCCCGCGGGGTAGCTCGGGCCGGTGTCGGCGGGGGCGGCGCCCGCGTCGGCCTCGGGGGCGCCGGTGTCCGCCGCGCCTGCGTCGATCACGGCGGTGCCGGAGTCCTGCGGGGCGGGGTTCGCGGTGCCGGTGCTGGAGTCGCCGCAGCCCACGAGGACTGCCGCCGACGCGAGGAGGAGGGTGCCGAGGGTCTTCATGACTTTCCTTCGTAAGAGCGAGCCGAGGGTGAAGGCCGTGGGGACGAGAGCCTCGTTACCACAAAAGCGCGCGTCACGCGCCCGCGTCGCCCGCGGACGAGGCGGGCACGCAGTCGCCCACGGTGGCTCCCGACGCGGTGCGGCCGCGGCGGCAGACCGTGCCCGAGGGGCAGGAGAAGCCCATGGTGTTCACGCAGTCGCCGGGCTCGCACCAGCCGCGCTGAAAGCGCCGGACCATGGGGTTGCTCGCCGTCCCGAGGGTGATGCTCAGCCGGCAGATGTAGCCCTCGCTCTGGCGGCAGTCGCTGTTGTCGCGGCAGCTCTGAAAGCACAGCCCGATGTCACCCTCCGCGAGGGAGCGGTTCGGGATGCACACCGCGCCGTCGGAGCACCCGGCCTGGGGCAGCTCGGGCATGGGCCAGAAGGTGCTGGAGTTGTACCCCGACGGGAGGATGCACCGGCCGTAGCAGAAGCCGCCGACGTTGCCGGTGTAGACCGGGTTCATCATCGAGTCGAAGGCGACCTCGGGCGAGCAGAGGTCTGACACGCAGCGGTTCGCGCTCGTCGCGCCGGGCTGGTTCTCGGGCACGCAGGCCTGACCGACGGTGCGGCCCATGGGCGGCGGCGCGGTGGAGGGCCTGCAGCGGCCCGACTCGGGGTCGCAGGTGGTGCCGTCGATGCAGCTCGTGGGGGTGCAGATCGAGACGCAGACGTTGACCTGGTTGAGCGCGCCGGCGTTGAGGGTGGTGCAGGTCCAGCCGTCGCGGCCGCAGTCGATGCCGTTGGCGCACACCCGGGCGCAGTAGCGCTGGCCCGTCGAGTCGGCGGGGAGGCAGTAGCCGTCGATGGGCTTGGCCCCGGTGGTCGAGATGCGCACGCAGTCGTCGTCGCGGGTGCAGACGCGGTTGCACTGACCGCCAGACAGCCCGGTCTCGCCCGCGCGCTGGCAGGAGTAGCCCTCGCGGCACTCGGCGTCGGAGTCGCAGGGGCCGTAGATGGGCTGCGGGTTGCGCGGCGGGCGGCCCATGTCTTCGGGCGGGGCGTCGACCGCGGGGGCGTCGGTGGTGGTCGGCGTGTCGACGGTCGCGCCCGCGTCGGCGTTGGGGTTCGGCGGGTTCGCCGGGTCGTCGGAGCAGCCGGCGGCGCCGAGGAGCGAGAGCGCGGCGAGCAAGGAGGAGAAGAAGCTGAGGCGTCGCATGGGTGTCGTGCGGGTGAGGTATGCCAGGTGGCGGGATTTCGCAATCCTCGGGGCGCGCGCGGCTCGCCCTGAGAGACGGTCGCGTTGAATGTGGCGGCTCGCTGTGGTGTCTTGCCCGCCACCATGAAGCGTCGCCTCCTCGCCCCCGCCGCGCTGCTCTGCGCCGCGCTCTCGATGGTCGCCCAGCCCGTGCTGGCCCTCACGGGCACGAGGGCGCCGGAGTTCACGCTCCCCGCGGCGCCGGGCGGGCCGGTGCGCGGGAGGTTCCGCCTGGCGGACCACATCGGGAACCGCCCCGTGGTGATCTTGTTCTGGGCGACGTGGTGCCAGCCCTGCATGCAGGAGCTGCCGGTGTATCAAGCGCTCTTTCAGCGCTACGGGGGCAGGCTCCAGGTGGTGGGGGTCTCGATGGACGGGCCCGACACCGTCGCCGAGGCCGGGGCCACCGCGCGACGTCTCGGGATCACCTTCCCGATCGTGACGGACCTCGAGACGCAGGTGGTGTCGGTGTACAACCCGCGCCGGGCGGCGCCGTTCTCGATCTGGATCGACCGCGAGGGGGTCATCCAGCGCGAGCGCGAGGGCTTCTCGATGAGCGAGCAGCCGCAGATCGATCAGGCGATCCGGCAGCTCGTCTCGCCGCGCCGGGCCCCGGCGGCGGGCGCGGCGGACGGCGGCGCGGGCTGAGCGGTCAGTTCGCGTCGTCTTCGACGGCGGGGGAGG
>JAEYZO010000632.1 GCA_023428035.1 Pseudomonadota bacterium
GAGGGCGGTCGTTCGATCTCCGAACGACCGAGGGGCTCAGGCGTTGGCTTCGGCGCTCGACGAGCCCTTGCGGGCGGCGGCCTTGCGGGCGGGGAGCGACTCGCCCTCGCCGTCGTCACCGTCGAGGGCCTCGACGGGCTTCTCGTAGCCGCAGTCGGGGGTCGCGCACTTGAGCACCGGGCGGGTCTTGCCCCCCGCGCGGATGAGGAAGTCGGACCCGCACTTGGGGCAGGGCTCGCGCACGGGCTCGGAGTAGACCCGGAAGTCGCACTTCTTCGCGGCGTCGTCGGAGCGGAAGTTCTCGCAGCCCCAGAAGGGGCGGCGGCCCTTGGCGGCGCCGACCTTCACGAGGTCGCCCGCGTGGCACTTCGGGCAGCGGATGCCCGAGGGGAACGGCGCGGTGTAGTCGCAGTCGGGGTCCTTCTTCTTCCACCCGGCGCAGGAGAGGAACTTCTCGTCGGTGCCGCGGCGGGTCTTCACGAGCAGGTCACGGCCGCACTTGGGGCACTTGCGGTCGGCGAAGACCTCGGGCGGCGGCGCGGGGTTCTCGTCGACGATGTTCTTGCACGCGGGGTAGGCCGTGCAGGCGAAGTAGTCGCTGTTGGGCCCCCAGCGGCGGACCATCGGCGCGCCGCACTTGTCGCACGTGCGGTCCGAGGCCTCGGCGCGGGGCCAGCCCTCGCCGGGCTCCTTCGACTTCATCTCCTTCTCGACGAGCTTCTTGAAGGGCTTGTAGATCCGGTCGACCAGCTTCACCCAGTCTTCGCCACCGGCCTCGACCGCGTCGAGGTCGCGCTCGATCTTCGCGGTGAACTCGTAGTCCACCACGTCAGGGAAGCTCTTCTCCAACCCGTGGGTCTTGGTCATCCCGAGCTTGGTCGGGACGAGCTGCCGGTCCTTCTTCTCGACGTAGTCGCGCGAGAGCACCTTGCTCACGATCTCGGCGTAGGTGCTCGGGCGGCCGATGCCGAGGTCCTCGAGCGCCTTCACCAGCGTGCCCTCGTTGTAGCGGGCCGGAGGCTGCGTGAACTTCTGCTCGGTCACCACCGCGGGGGGGTCGACCACGCTGAGCGCCTCTCCCTGCGCGAGCGCGGGGAGCACCTTCGAGCCGTCGTCCTCGTCGCTCGCGCCCTCCTCGCGCACCGACTCCTCGCCCGCGATGTCCGACGACTCCGTCGCGCCCTGCGCCTCGAGCCAGCCGGAGAACTTCAGCACGTTGCCCGTGGCCCGCAGGAGGTAGCGCTTCGCGCCCGCCGTCGCCTCGACGCCCGCGGTGGTCTGGTCGTAGAGCGCCTCGCTCATCTGGCACGCGACGAAGCGCTCCCAGATCAGCTTGTAGACCTTGTACTCGTCGGGCTTGAGCGACTTCTTGATCGCGTCGGGGTGAAAGTCGAGGGTCGTCGGGCGGATCGCCTCGTGCGCGTCTTGCGCCGACGACTTCGTCTTGAAGAAGTTGGGCTTCTCAGGGACGTAGGCCGCCCCGAAGCGCTTCGCGATGTACCCCCGCGCAGCCTCGACGCTGTCGTTCGAGAGGCGCGTCGAGTCGGTGCGCATGTACGTGATGAGGCCGACGGGCCCCTCGGCGCCTACGTCGATGCCCTCGTACAGCCGCTGCGCGACCTGCATGGTGCGCGAGGCGCTGAAGCCCAGGCGGTTGGCCGCGTCGCGCTGCAGCGACGAGGTGATGTACGGAGGCGGCGCGCGGCGGCGGCGCTCCTTCTTGTCGACGGTCGCGACGGCGTAGCGGGCCGCGCGAAGGTCGGCGGCGATGGCTCTGGCCATGTCGCCCGAGGAGATCACGCGCTCGCCCGGCTTCACCGCGCGGTCGCGCGAGGGCGTCACGACCTTCTGGCCCTCGGCCTCGACCAGCGACGCGCGGAACGCGGGCTTCTTCGCGCCGAGGAGCTCGACGCCCACCGGCCAGTACTCCTGCGCGCGGAAGGCCGAGATCTCCTCCTCGCGGTCGACGATGAGCCGCAGCGCGGCGGACTGCACCCGGCCCGCGGAGAGGTAGTGCCCGTTCACGCGACGACAGAGGCGCTTCCACAGCACCGGCGAGAGCTCGTAGCCGATGAGCCGGTCGAGGATGCGCCGGGCCTGCTGCGCGTTGAAGCGCCGCTCGTCGACCTCGCGCGGCGCCGCGAGGCCGCGCTGCACGCCGTTGCGGGTGATCTCGTGGAACTCGACCCTGCGCATGGGCTTCTTCACCGCGCGGAGCTCGTGCGCGATGTGCCACGCGATGGCCTCGCCCTCCCGATCGGGGTCCGGCGCGAGGTAGATCTCGTCGACGGCCTTCGCGGCCTTGCGGATCTCGGTCACCACGGCCTTGTGGTCGTCGAGCACCTCGTAGTGAGGCTTGTAGCCGTCGTCGACCTCGACCTGCAGGCCCGACTTGGGCAGGTCGCGGATGTGGCCCTTGCTGGCGAGCACCTGAAAGTCCTTGCCCAGGTACTTCTGGATCGTCTTGGCCTTCGCCGGGGACTCAACGATCACGAGCGCAGTGGTCATCTCGTTTCCTCTACTCACAGATCGCGGGATGACGGCGCCTCAGCCTCAGGGTCAGCCCCGAGCGCGGGCGTACATCCCACCGCCGCGGTCTTCGATGCACCCGTCGAGCACCATCGTCAAGAGCGCCGTCTGGAGCCTCGATGGTGTGAGCCCGCACCTTCCCGCGAGCTCGTCGACGTGCATCAGCCCGTCGAGGCAGTGGTACACGACGGCCTCGTCGCCGTCCAGCGTCACCTGGAGCTCCGGGGCCGCTGCGCGCGCGGGGATTTCGCGCGTGGCGCGGGTGCGTGAGGAGCCCGGGCGCGCCCGCTCGCGCGAGGGCCGCTCGAAC
>JAEYZO010000638.1 GCA_023428035.1 Pseudomonadota bacterium
CACCGACCCCTTCGAGCACCTCGTCGAGGTGATCACACCGCTACCCCTACCGCGCCGCAGGGCCGCGTGACCGTGAAGCCGCCCCTGAACGGCTGAGCGGGGGTGGCGAACTTCGACGCGTAGCCGACAACGGCGGAGACCTCACCCTTCAACATTGAGGTCTCTACCCTTCAACGGAACGCCAGCCCCACGCCGACCGAGGTCATCCACTGGGTGTAGCCCCCGAGGTCGACGGCCTGCCGCGCGTTGTTCTGCGCCGGGTCGGTCGACGGCCGCCCCGCCGACGTGGGCGGCGTGCTCAGCCACTGCGGGCCCGCGACGTCGGTGGTGAACTCCGCCGTCACCATCAAGATCTCCCACTGGAACTGCAGGCCCAGGAACATCCTCGGGCGCCAGATGCGCATCGACTGGAAGACCGCGCTGTTGCGCGTGTCGTTCAGGTCCGCGGGTATGGGCGCGCCGTTCACCGAGGGGAGCGCGCCGCCGCTGCCGCACTGCAACTGCCCGACCTGCATCGAGGGCGAGGTCATGTCGGGCACGTAACGGATCTGCTGCCGTGGGCACTCGTTGTACGCGCTGCGCGAGGGCGTCAGGTCGACCACCCCCGAGTCGCCGAAGATGAACAGCGCCTGCCCGCCGAGGTACGGGGTCAGGCGCACCACGCCCCCGAGGGTGAAGCGCTTCGAGATCACCGCGTCGGCGCTCACCACCGTGAGCTGGAGCTGCGACTGCCCCACCACGGTGTTCACCGCGCCGCGCACCGCGAAGTCGGGCAGGTACCCGATCCCGTGGCGAAAGCCCTCGAAGAGCGACCAGCGCAGGTCGAGGCCGATGGCCCAGATCGAGCTCGAGTGCAGGTGGCTCACCTGCGTGCCGAGCTCGAAGCCGAAGGGGAGCCCCTTTCGCACGTGCAGCCGAGAGACCACCGCGGCGCTGTCGCCGTTGTCTCGCTGCGTCGAGGTGTCGGTGCCGACCACCGTGGTGGGGGAGCCCTGAGACCCCCGGCGCCAGTGGTCGCTGGTGCGGTCGAGGTTCGAGACCGAGAGCTCGTAGCCGACGTAGAGCCCGTGCGGGCCCAGGGTCATCGCGGGCGCCATCAGCGAGGGCGCGAGGGCGCCGCCGAGCTCGTTCACCAGCCGGCCGAAGAGCTGGTTGTCGGGGAAGCACTGGGCGTACTGCTGGCCCCCTCCCCCGCCCGTCGCGGGCGTGCCGCACCCCCCACGGAAGGCCCAGCGCGACGGGTCGTAGCGCACGCCCCCGTTCTCCCACGGGGTGTTGTTGAAGAAGCTGAGGCGGTTGAGCGCGAGGTCGTTCGGGTCGGCCTTCGCCACCCCAGGGAACGTCAACGCCGCTACCAGTACCGAGACCGCGCGGAGAGGGGCGCCCATGAGCGCGGCGAGCATCGCACCCGGCGCGACGCAGGGTCAACGACGCCGTGCGCCCGCCCGTTGCGCCGCGCGGGAGAGACGTGCGATGCGGCGGAGGCCATGCAGCGAAAGCTCCGCGTGCCGCCCCTGACCACGCCCTTCAAGGTCGTGCTGGTCGAGCCCGAGATCCCGCAGAACACAGGGAACATCGCCCGCCTCTGCGCGGCCACGCAGTGCCCCCTGCACCTCGTGGGGCGGCTGGGGTTCCGCATCGACGACCGCGCCGTGCGCCGCGCGGGCATCGACTACTGGCACCTGGTCGACCTCACGGTGCACCCCGACTGGTCGTCCTTCGCGCTGCGCCACGCGCCAGACCCGGCGCGGGTGAAGCTGTTCTCCGCCGCGGGGCGCAAGAGCTACCTCGACGCCGACTGGGCCCCGGGAGACGCCCTGGTCTTCGGCAAGGAGTCTTCGGGCCTCTCGAACGACGTGCTCGAGCGCTACCCCGAGAGCGTCTACGGCATCCCCACGGCGGGCGCGGTGCGCTCGCTCAACCTCGCCAGCGCCGCGGCCATCGTCGTGTACGAGGCCCTGCGCTCCGTCGGCGCCCTCGACGCCGCTCGCCCCGAAGCCCCCCCCGACGGGGCCTACGCCGAACCCGACGACTTCGTCCCCTGAGGGCCCACGCCCTCACACCGACGGCGCGGCGAGCAGCGCGCCCTCGGCGTCGACCCGCACCAGCGCGTAGCCCTGCGCCCACACGTCGATCAGGGCCTCGAACACCGCCGGGCCGGGCGCCTCCCCCGCCCGCGACCACAGCTCCGCCGCGCCGACGTCCCGCGCCAGGAGCCGCGCCGACGCGACGCCCCGACGCGCCCGCCGGAGCACCTCGCGGTAGCCCTCCGTAGCGTCGACCCGGGAGCCCGTCGCCGACTCCACCCAACGCTGCGCCTTCCCAAAACCGGAATGCCTGGGGTCGCTCATCGTTGAACCGAGCAGCGGGTCCCACCGTGTAGGCAATACACACCACCGCACGGACACCGACCCAGGGTCGACGCCCCATCCCGACAACCCTTCGACCGCGCGCAGCGCCGCCGCGCTCGCGAGTTGGATTCCCCCCGGGTCCGACGCGAGGCACACCCACGCGTCGATGTCGTCGACGGTCTCCTCCGTCGGCGCCCAGGGCACAGCGCCCGCCACGCCTTGACCGCGGTACGGCGATGTTCCAGAGCTCCGAACGCGCTCGCCGGGCACCAGGCCCCGCTCCGCGAGGGCGCGCCAGACCTCCCGACCTGTGGCCATCCCGCCCACAGCGGCCCTCGCCTCGGCCAGGCGCGGCCTCAAGGGCCTCAGGAGCCCCTCGGCCAGGTTCGTCGGGTCGCGCGGATCCGTCGGCATCTCTCGGCCGAGAGCTTCATCACGCTGTCGAAAATTGGACAAGTCGCCCCCCGACGCACTAACCGCCCCCGTCTCTGATGAAAACTTGGAAACCCGCTCATGAGCTCACATGTGCGCCCAGGCTCCAAAACGGGATTGTCAGGCGTTGATGTGATGAATGTCCTACATATTCCTATGAAAATGCATCGAGGCGGGTTGACCCCTATAGATTTCCCCCGCCCACCGACTTTAGAGTGACCCTTGACCCGCGACCGGCCTGCAGCGCTGAAGTCTGAATACCGACATCCAGCGCCCAAGGGAGGGAGCGGACCTACAAGGGACCCCGGGAGGCACACATCGCCGGAGGTCCGCTGACTTGCACGCGCGGCGCAATCGGAGGGATCGGAAATGGACCTGCACCCCACCGCTCGAAAGGCCCTCGCTCTGACGGCCCTGGCCCTCGTGGCGGCGTGCAACTCGGTCCCGGACTCCCGCGCCCCCGGCGCCTCGGGCTCCGACAATGTGGGCGAAGGCTTTCAGACCACCACGCCCCGCGCCATCACCTCCGACCCCGCGCGCAACACCCCCCCGACCCCCGAGCCCTCCTGCGC
>JAEYZO010000666.1 GCA_023428035.1 Pseudomonadota bacterium
GCTCGGGGCTCCCCCGCGGCGGCGAGCTGCGCGCGCAGGGCCTCGGGGCGGAGCGCGTCGACGCGGCGCATCCCGCGGGGGCCCTGGGAGGTGACCAGGGTGATGACGCTCGCGCCGTAGACCCCGAGGGCGTCGAAGGCGCGCAGGTCGGCCTGCACGCCCGCGACGCCGGACGAGTCGCTGCCGCCGATCGCCAGCGCGAGCGGCACGGACGTAGGTGAGGTGGAGGGCATCGGCGCGCGCGCGGAGGGTAACAGAGACTCGCGCGGGTCAACGGGGGCAGAGACGGTCAGCGCGAGAGCCGCGCTTCGAGGGCGGCGAGCAGCGCGCGGGCGAAGCGGCGCTCGTCGGAGCTCGGGTCCTGCGCGACCGAGAGGGGGGTCGGTCGCTCCTCGCCGCGCAGCATCGCGCCAGCGCCGAGGCCCACGCTCACGCAGAAGCCGAGGGCGAGGCGCGCGTAGTGGATCTCGAAGGCCCAGATCACGATGAGCCCGATCAGGCCGCACACGATGGGCATGAGGTGCGGGAGCAGCGACGCCACGCTGGGGCCCTGGGGCGTCGGGTCGAGCGCTCCGAAGGCGACGACGGCGCCCTGCGGGTGGTGCTCGACGTGCACCGCGACGATCGTGAGCGACCCGTCGGAGCGCGCCTGCCGCGCGTGGGCGACGAAGCCGTAGCGGTAGTGCGCGACCTCGGTGGGGTCTCCCGCGACGAGGCGGAACTGCGGGGCGATGTCGCCGACCGCGCGCACGACCCGGTGAGGGTCCGCCGGGATGAAGCGCGGCTCGAAGCAGTAGCTCGGGCCGTGGGGCGCGAAGGTGACGGGGAAATACGAGGGGGTGATGTTCATGGCTCGCTCCGTGAGGGCGGAGGGAGAAGTTGGTCTCCACCGTCACGGGCGCGCTCCTCGGCGCGGGGCGCCGAGGCGTTGCCAGGAAAAATCTATCCCCGAGATTTTCTCAGCCGCGGGGTTGGGTCACCCACGCGAGGGCCCGGGTGGCCCACTCCCCCGCTGCGTCGGGGGGGCGCGTGAGCAGCGGCTCCCACTCGGCGACCGTGCCGTCGATGAGGGCGCGGTCGACGCGGTCGAGGCGCTCGGTCACGGCCCGCTCGTGGGCCTCGCGGCCAGACTTCGTGTCGCGCTCTGGGGCGATGGGGGCACCCACCGACAACAGCGCCTCGGGGCGCTCGGCGCCGCGCCACTCGTAGCGCACCCCCACGGGCACGGTCGGGCACCTGGCGAGGCGGGCCAGCTCGGCGCTGCCGGGCTTGAAGCTCAACGGGCGCTCGGTGCTCGGCCGCTCGCTCCCTTGAGGAAAGACCCACACCACCCGGCCCGGTCGGTCGAGGAGCTTCGCGGCGTAGCGCAGCACCGAGGCTCCGTCGGAGGGGGAGGAGCGGTCGACGCCGAAGGCGCCCACGAGGCCGAAGAAGGGGAGGCGGGTGAGGTTCGCCGCGTCCATCATGGCGAAGCCGTCGGCGCGGAGGACGTGCTGGCTGAGGTGGAGGATCAACAGCGGGTCCCACCACGAGGTGTGGTTGAGCACCACCACCGCGGGGGACTCACGGACGGTGTCGCGCAGGGAGTCCATCCCCTCGGCGCGCAGGGCCTCGAAGGAGCCCCTGAGCTTCGCGCGCGCGTAGGCCGAGAACCAATGGTTGAAGGTCGGGTGCTTCCTCGCGGGGATCACTTCGCGACACTTCGCACGAGGCCCCGCGCGACCTCCAGGCCCCAGCGAGAGACACCCCCCGCCCCGAGCACCCGCAGCACCTCGGGGTACACCCGCGGGTGCTTCAGCGACGTGCGCTGGAGGAACTTCACGAGGTCACCCGCCGACATCTCGTCCCTCAAGAGGGCCCCGTAGGCCTCGTCGCCCATCGCGTGGAGCGTGCCGAAGGCCGCGTCGAGGAGGCGGTTGAGCTCGTTGGCGCGCGACGGGTCCGTCGGGGGCGACGCGATCATGTGCGCGAGGGCGCCGGTGCCCGCGTGCAGGGGCGCGTCGTGCACCACGCTCCCGAGCTCGGCGAAGCCCGTCGGCCCGCGGTGGATCGCCGCGGCGACCTTGTCGGCCACTCCCGTGAACGAGCGGAGCATCGCGCCGAAGCCGCAGTAGGTGAGCGGCGAGTGCCGCGCGGCGGCGTCGCCCACCAGCACCACCCGCGGGGACGGCGGAGACGGCGGAGGCGTGAGCCGCGACCACCCGGGGATGTACCCGAAGGTCGGCCGCTCCAGGGTGATGTCTCCGCGCTTGAAGCGGGGGAGCGTCGCGAAGAAGCGCGCGTAGAGCTGGAGCAGCGCGCCGTCGCCCACGCGCTCGGCGCGGTCGTAGAAGAAGAGGTACACCGTGGTGCGGCGGGGCCCGGCGGGGAAGGCCTCCCAGATGTGCTGCCGCTGGTCTTCGACGCCCTCGGTGGTGACGAGGATCTCTCCCACGGTGGGGTCGACCTCGTCGGGGGCGTCTCCCACGGCGACGCCTTCGAGCACGCCCCCCACGGTGGGGCACAGGAGGTCGGCGGTGGCCGAGGGCGAGCCCGCGCCGCGCGCGTCGAGCATGGCCTTCGCGGTCACGTCGGTGCGCGCGCCGTCGTGACGGAAGCGCAGGGCGATGGCGTCGTAGCCCTCGGCGTGGCCGACGAGCTCGTGGCCGTCGAAGAAGCGCACGCCCAGCGACTCGGCGCGCAGGCGCACGAGAGACAAGAGGGCGCCCGCGTCGACGGCGCGGTCGAGCACGCCCGTCACGGGGTACGTCCCGCCCTCGTGCCAGCGGCAGACGCCGTGGCGGTAGCGCGCGATGACGAGGGACTGAAGCTCCAGCTCGGTGACGACCCCCGCGCGCACGAGGGCGCGGAGCTCAGGGTCCGAGGCGTTCCACTCGCGGTGGGCGGTGCCGGCGCGGGCGCGCTCGAAGACCGTGACGCGCAGGCCCTTCGCGGCGAGCACCGGGGCGATGAGGAGGGAGAGGCCTCCGCCGACGAGGGCGACGTCGCAGTCGGTCACCGCGCCCCGGTCGGGCGCGCGGGGCGGGTCGTCGTCGCGGGGACGTCTCGCGCGGGTCGCGTCGAGGTGCTCCAGGCGCTCGACCAGCTCGGCGCTGGCGACCTCGCGCACGCGGGCGCGGGCCTCGTCGAGGGCCGTCATCGCGCCGCGCTCCGTCGTCGGGGTGTGGGATTCATCAGAGGGGGGTCTAGGGGTTCGATGCTGCGGTGACAGAAACGGGGTTCAACTCGCCCGAGGGTCCTCGCCGTGGTCGCTGAGCCGCGCGGCCCCGGCGTGAGCGAGGTCGTAGGGCACAGAGGGCAGCGCGAAGAGAGCCGACGCGGCGACCTCGCAGGGGTGGATCACCGGCGCGCGCTGATTCTGAATCCAGATCGCCTGCTCTCTCATCCCCTGCTTCTCTTCGTCGTCCGCGATGTCACGCACGAGCTGTCGACGCTCGGTGTCGAGCGGAGTCTCAAAGCCCGGCCACGTCGCGCGATCCACGAGCGGGAACCCGACGCCCTCGAACAGCGCGAGGAGGAACGACACGCAGTCGAGGCCCACCTCGGCCTCGTCGCCAGGGTGGTACTCGCCGTCCTCGTCGAAGACGCCGCCGAGGTAGAGGTGGCTGAAGCGAGCGCGCTTCTCGATGCGGGGCGCCGCGCGACGACCCCGAGAGATCGCCGCGTTCACGAAGAGGCGATCCCTCTGGTCGACGTCGATCCGTACGGCGCGGCCGTGCTCCCACGGGTCGCGCTCTTCGGCCCGCGCCGCGCCGCCGATGTCGATCACGTGTAGCGCGCGGGCTCGGAACCCCACTCCCTCGCTCTCGTCTCGAAAGACGATCCCGGCGTGCCACCCCGCGCTCCCCTTGGCCATCTGGTGCACCGCGAAGCCCGCTACGTCGTCTCCCGACTCGACCCGCTCGATGAAGCGCTTCGTCGGCGCGACCCTCCCCCACTCCATCGAGCTCATGGGCGCCGGAGCCTCGTCATCGTTCGCGCGACCTCCGCCGGGCTCCACCCCTGAGCAGGCAGCCGCGCTTCGAGCCAGCGCAGGTACTCGTCCCACGGCGCCGCGAGCTTGCGTCGCAGTGGATCAGCCGCGATCGCGATGAGCACCGCGACCTCTGGCGAGATGTCGCTCGCTCGGACTTCTCGCAGGAGCGCCTCACACCACTCGAAGTCCTCGCGATCCATCGCCGCGCCGACCGCCGCGTGCACGAGGTCGCTCACGAGCTGCATCGCTCCCCGCCGTGACCAGAGCACCGCGTCTTCAAGCAGCTTGCGCCGCACGCGGTCACCCTCACCGCGCGCGAAGTGCGCCTCGTACTCGGCCTCTTTGCGCGCGGCCAGGCTCTGCACGGGCCCTAGACGTCCAGAGCGCCGCGTAGCGGTGTGTACCTCGACGGTCACTCCGCGGCCTCGGTCGCGGACGACGGGGCTAGTAGCTCGGTCTCTGCCTCGCCGTCGCAGTACCTCACCCAGAACTCACCCGGCAGCAGGTCCTGCCCGTCGGCGCGGGTCGCATACCCAGGGACGTCGTCCAAGCGGGTCGCGACGGTCCCTCCTCCAGAGGGGCGCGTGAGCAACGTGACCTCCGAGGGGAAGAGCTCGTTCACCAGCAGCGGGCTGTGCGTGCTCAACAACACCTGCGTCCCCGACTCTGATACCTCTCGCAGGATCTTCACCACGTCGCGGATCCGGGCAGGGTGCAGGCCGTTCTCGGGCTCCTCGACGCAGAGCACCGCCACCGGGTCGAGGTGCCGGAGCGCCGCGAACGCGAGGTAGTAGAGCAAGCCCTCAGACACCTCCTTCGTACTCAGTACCCGCCCGCTCTTCATCTCGAAGCGGAAGGCCTTCTGACTGCTCTCAGACCCCACGAGCTGCACGCGCTTCACAGCGGGAAAGAGGCGCAGAAACTCCTTCCGGATCGCGATGAACTCCTCGGGCGCGCGGCCCAGGATCTCGTCGTAGATGGTCGGCAGACCCGCGCCGTTCTCGTTGGTGAACCCAAGGGGCCTCTGCCCCGTGAAGACGGTCCCCTTCTCTCGAAGCGCGGCGGGCCACAACCGCAGGAGCCTCGCGCCCGAGAACGCTCGCATCGCTTCAGGATCGGGAATCTGCGACGACAGACCGCCGCCGTTGGCGACGAGCTTCTGCGAGTGTTCACGGCCATCGGCCAGCCGCAGCGTCTCAGTCAGCTCTCCTCGCGGTTCTCCCGCGATGGCGTAGCGGTCGCCCTCGCGAGACTCCGCGGCGAGGCTGAACCCCGTCGAGCGATCACGGACCCGCTCGTCGTCGTCGAAGCGAGCGCCGTCGCTCTCTCGACGACCCGCGGCCACGCACAGCAGCTCCACCGCGCGGAGCAGCGTGCTCTTGCCGCTGTCGTTGGGGCCGATGAACGCGTGCAGCGGAGTGAGCGCGACCGACACGTCTTCGAGGCACCCGAAGCCTCGCGCTGAGAACCTCCGTAGCATCGCCGCTCCTCAGCCTCGCACTGTACCCCTACGTCACCCCAGCTTCTCGATCATCGAGCGCGGGATCATCTTGCCCGAGAGCGCGAGGCGCATCTTGCCCTGCTCTACCACCAGGGCGACGGTCTCCACCGCGCGGAAGGCCGCGTAGCGCCCCACCCCCTCCCAGCCCGGCTCGACCTCGCCCGCCGGGCTCACCGCGCAGCTCCCCTGCTCCGTCGGTCGCAGCACCTTCCCCCGTAACGGCACCTCCACCCCGGGCCAGCCGAGCGCCGCGAGGTCCTTGTCGACCTCCATCACCCACAGCGCGTCGCCCTGCCGCGGGACGGCCACCCAGCGGTCCTTTCCCTTCTCCGGCGCGCTGTAGACCCGCACCGCCGCGCCGCCCTCTCGCATCAGCGCCAGCTCCCCCGCGAGCCAGTACTCCTCTCCCATGTAGAGCAGCACGTCGCCCACCCGGTACGCGCCCTCCTCGCGCTGCGGCTTCGGGCTCTCGGCGCGCTTCTCCCCCTTCGCGCGGCGCTCGCTCCGACGCTGACGCATCCGCGCCATCGCCGCCGCGCCGCCCGCGCCCACCGCCATCAAGATCCCCAGCGTGATCGGGTCCATGTGCTCAACGGCCTCCGAGGGCGTGGTGAAGCTCCGACGCCACCTGGGTCACCCGCGCGTCGTCGACCACCAGCGCCGCGATCACCGCGCCCGCCGTCGCCCCCGCCGCGCGCACCGTCGCCGCGTTCTCGAGGGTGACCCCGCCGATGGCCACCACGGGCCGCGAGCCCGCGCGCTCACACACCAGCCGCAGCGCGTCGAGGCCCACCGTGGGCGCCGGGTTCGACTTCGAGCGCGTGCCGAACACCGGACCGAAGGCCAGGTAGTCCGCGTCGGTCGCGAGCGCGCGGGAGACCTCCCCGTCGTCGTGCGACGACAGCCCCACCCGCAGCGACGGAGACACCCGCCGCGCGGCCTCCACCGGGAGGTCCTCCATCCCGAGGTGCACCCCGTCGGCGCCGGCCAGCGCGGCCACGTCGGGCCGGTCATTCACGTAGAACGGCACCCCCGCCGCGCGGCACCAGGGCCCGATCTCCCGCGCGAGCGAGAGCAGCGCCCCCGCCCCCAGCGACTTCGCCCGGAGCTGCAGCGCCGCGAGCGCGCCCCCCGCGAGCACCCGCTGCGCGAAGGCCACGGGGTCGCGGCCCGCCAGGGCGTCGAGGTCGACGATCGCGTACAGGCCGGGCTCCATCGCCCCGTGCGTCTCGTTTCACCGCGAAAGTGTCAAGCCGCTTCGATGGAGGTTCATGGCACGCGGCGTGACC
>JAEYZO010000686.1 GCA_023428035.1 Pseudomonadota bacterium
AGAGCCCCACCCAGCCCGGCGTGTACTTCGTCCACAACGACTCCGGCGACGCCGCGCGGATCTACGCCCTCGGCTCCGACGGCGAGCTCCTCGCCACCTACGCCCTCGACGGCGTCACCGCCCGCGACTGGGAAGACCTCTCCGTCGGCCCGTGCCCCGCGGGTCGGTGCCTCTACGTCGGCGACATCGGCGACAACGCCATGACCCGCTCCGACCTCGCGGTGTACCGCGTCGCGCTCCCCGACGTCGTCCGCGGCGACGACCGCGCCCTCCCCTCGGAGCGCTTCGCCTTCGCCTACCCCGACGGCCCCCACGACGCCGAGGCCCTCGCGTCGCGCGCCGACACCGGGGACCTCTACGTGCTCACGAAGAGCAACGCGGGCTCGACGGTGTACCGCTTCCCGCTTCCGCTCGACCCGAGCGCGCGCGTCACGCTCACCCGCGTCGCGACCCTCGCGATCCCCGCCGAGGGTTCACCCCTCGTCACCGCCGCGGAGCTCCACCCCTGCGAGGCCCGCCTCCTCGTGCGCACCTACACCCGCGTCTGGGAGTTCGCTCCCCCCGCGGGCGCTGACTTCGAGTCGATGTTCACCACCGCGCCCCGACGTCTCCCCGCCTTCAACGAGGTGCAGGCCGAGTCGATCGCGTGGCACGCCGACGGGCGCGGCTACGTCACCGTCTCTGAGGGTCGCTCGCAGGGCGTCCACGACACCCGCTGCGCGCCGTAGCCCGTTGACGCGCTGTGTAGGCGGGTGTAGGTGCCGGCCCCGATGAAGACCTCGCGGTGGATGGTCGCGTGCTCGCTCACCCTCTCCCTGGGCTGCGCGCCTGGTGATGAATCGACGATCGACGGGGTCTCCGACGCGGTCGAGACGCCGACGGTGACCTTCGCCGCCGACTGGTCGCAGCGCGTGACCGGCGCGCTCCGGGCGAGCAGCCCCGTGCGCGTGAGCTACGACCCCGCGCGCCTCACCGCCTGCCGCGGGGAGATGTACGGCCGCGCGGCCTGGGGCATCACGGGCTACTACCGCGTGAACGCGGGCGAGCCGCAGTCCTTCGCGGTGACCGACAACGGCGCGGCGGCGACCGCGACGATCACGCTCCCGGCGAACCCCGGCGCGGTGGAGTTCTGGTTCCAGAACAACAACCGCTGGGGCTGCAACGCCTACGACAGCGCGTACGGGCAGAACTACCGCTTCACCTTCGCGCCCGCGGCCAACGCTCCGGGGTGGGTGGGCAACGGCGCGGCGGTGATCTCCCGCGCGAGCTGCGACGGGCGCCCCTGCGACGCCGACCGTCGACAGCTCGCGGTGCCCTTCCGCTACGAGACCTGGGCGCGGCAGCGCGCGGCGGTGCGCGTCGTGACCTTCGACGTCTGGAAGGAAGGCGTCACCGACCGCGACAACCCCGACCTGTGGCGTCAGCTCGACGTGCGGATGTACCGCCGCTTCGGCGGGGCGGGCGCGTACGCCTTCAGCCACGTCAACTTCGTGCGCCGCGTGGGCAACGACGCCCGCTACGAGCTCGACCTCCGCACCGTCGACCCGATGCCCGACCACCCGATGACCACCGAGTGCCCCGGCGGCCTCGTCGAGAGCGCCGACCCCGCGCTCGTCGAGACCACCATGGACTTCTACTTCACGGTGAACGGCGTCGAGTTCCGCCCCGACGGCGGAGGGAACTTCCGCGCGGTCTTCGCGAACTACCGCACGTCGGTCCCGTCGCGCTGCCTGCCACGATGAGGGTCTTCGTCACGGGCGCGTCGGGCTTCGTCGGCGGACACGTCGTCGAGCGGCTGCTCCGTGACGGTCACTCCGCGTCGGCGATGGCGCGCTCCGAGCGCTCGGCGAAGACCGTGGAGGCGCTCGGCGCGACGGCCGTGCGCTGCGACCTCACCGACGTGAGCGCGTCTCACCTCGCGGGCCACGACGCGGTGGTGCACTGCGCGGCCTACGCCGAGGAGTGGGGCTCCCGCGACGACTTCTGGAGCGCCAACGTCGAGGGCACCGAGCGGATGCTCTCCGCCGCGAAGGCCGCGGGGGTGGGCCGCTTCGTCTTCATCGGCACCGAGGCGGCGTTCTTCACGGGAGACGACCTCGTCGACATCGACGAGTCGACCCCCTACCCCGACGCGCAGCGGTACCTCTACAGCGAGACCAAGGCCGAGGCCGAGCGCAGGGTGCTCCACGCCGACGCCGAGGGCTTCACCGCGCTCTCGCTGCGGCCGAGGCTGGTGTGGGGCCCCCGCGACGCGACGGTGCTCCCGGTGATCGTGCGCATGGCGCGCGAGGGGAGCTTCGCGTGGCTCGACGGTGGCCGCGCGCGCACCTCGACCTGCCACGTCACCAACCTCGCCGCGGCGGTGTCGCTGGCGCTCACGCGCGGCCGGGGTGGAGAGGCGTATTTCATCGCCGACGACGGCGAGCGCACGCTGCGGGAGTTCCTCACGGCGCTCGCGGAGACCCAGGGGGTGTCGCTGGGGGAGAAGAGCGTCCCCGGGGCGATCGCGAGGCCCGCGACGGCGGCGCTCGAGGCCGCGTGGCGCGCGGTGGGGGTCGAGCGAAAGCCACCGGCCACGGCCTTCGCGACGGCCATGATGTCGCGCACGGTGACGGTGAAGACCGACAAGGCCCGGCGGGAGCTCGGCTACGCGCCGGAGGTGACCGTCGACGCGGGCCTCGCGGCGATGCGCGAGGGGTGACGGCCCACGGTTGCGCGGGGGCGCTCGGAGAGGGTATCGCAGCGTCCCTCACCCGAAGCGGAGCGACAGCGCCATGAGCACCAAAGGCAAGGTCTACGACTCGATCCTCGACACCATCGGGGGCACGCCCCTCGTGCGGCTGCGCCGGGTGGGCCACGACACGGGCTGCGAGATCCTCGTGAAGTGCGAGTACCTCAACGCCGGCGGCTCGGTGAAGGACCGCATCGGCCTCCGCATGGTGCGCGAGGCGCAGAAGAGCGGGCGCATCCGGCCCGGCGACACGCTCATCGAGCCCACCAGCGGCAACACGGGCATCGGTATGGCCCTCGCGGCGGCCGTCTACGGCTACCGGATGATCATCACGATGCCCGAGAAGATGAGCCGCGAGAAGCAGGTGGTGCTCGAGGCCCTCGGCGCGGAGATCATCCGCACGCCCACCGAGGCCGCGTGGGACGCGCCGGAGAGCCACATCGGCGTCGCCCGACAGCTCCAGAAGATCCTGCCGAACGCGCACATCCTCGATCAGTACGGCAACCCCGACAACCCGATGGCCCACTACGAGGGCACCGGCGCCGAGATCGTCGAGCAGACCGGCGGGCGCTTCGACTTCCTGGTCGCGACCGCGGGCACCGGCGGCACCATCACCGGCGTCGCGAAGAAGGTGAAGGAAGAGGTCCCGGGCGCGAGGGTCGTGGGCGTCGACCCGGTGGGCTCGATCCTCGCGGGCCCCGGGCCCATCGGGTCGTACAAGGTCGAGGGCATCGGCTACGACTTCATCCCCGACGTGCTCGACCGCTCCCTCGTCGACGAGTGGATCAAGAGCGAAGACCGACCGTCGTTCCTCATGGCGCGACGGCTCATCCGTCAGGAGGGCCTGCTGGTGGGCGGCTCGTCGGGCGCCGCGGTGTGGGCCGCGCTCCAGGTCGCGCGCCGCGAGGGCCCCGGCAAGCGCGTCGTGGTGATCCTCGCCGACTCGATCAGGAACTACATGACCAAGTTCCTCGACGACCGCTGGATGCGCGAGAACGGCTTCGTCGAGAGCAACTGGGAGACGGGCTCCGTGGGCGAGCTCCTGATGTCCCTCCCGCGGCGCCCGGTGATCACCGTGTCGAGCAGCGAGGGCGTCGCCGAGGCCGTGCGCCGGATGAAGCAGCACGGGATCAGCCAGCTCCCGGTGGTCGACGACGGCAGGATCGTCGGCATCGTGACCGAGAGCGACCTGCTGGCGAAGATCGTCGACGGGCACGTCTCCCTCGGGAGCGCCGTGGCCGAGGTGATGTTCCGCAAGGTGACCACGGTGCGCGCCGCGGCCGACGCGGGCGAGCTCCTGGAGCTCTTCTCCAAGGGCATGGTCGGCCTCGTCGTCGACGACGAAGAGTCCCTCCTCGGCGTGGTCACCAAGATGGACCTCGTCGAGGTGCTCACCGCGCGCCCCGCGACGCGCTGAGCGACGGTCAACCCTTCTTCGGCATCGGCGGCACCTGCGTGGGCCGACGCGGCCGCCCCCCCTCGGGCTTCGGCGGCGGCTCGACCCTCGGCTTCACCGGCGTGCGCTTGCCCGAACCCAGGCTCAACCGCTCGCGCACTGCCTTCAACTGCCGGTCCTTGTACTGCTCGTGCGAGGCGTCCCCCGAGTCGTTCAGCGCCTCGGCGTCCTGGTGCACCACCTGGAACTCCGTCAGCACGTACACCACCGGCCCGAGCTCCCGCGCCGACGGCGGCGCCTTGCGGAGCACCGCGTCGGGCAGCCGCACCGGGAGGTCCATCACGAAATGGATCACCCTGTAGCTCGCGGCGCTGAAGCGGTTGTCGACCAGCGCCGACACCGGGTCGCCCACCGCGTTGCGCCGCGGGTCGTCGACGAGCGCCCGGAGCCGCTCCGAGCCCTCGCACACCGCCCGAGCGCTGAGCAGCGTGTTCTTGCTCTCCCCGGGGATGAGGTAGTTGCAGGGCGTGAGCTTGCGGGTCATCCACGCGAGCACGGGCAGCACGTCGTCCTCCTCGCGGGTGACGATGCGGAACCGGAGCTTGTCGTAGATCTGCGCGGCGATGGTCTCGCTCTTCGAGAGGAGCTTCGTGTAGAGCGAGTCGCGGCTCTTCCTGCCGCCGCGGAACATCACGATCGGCACGCCGCCGCTGAGGGCCTCGCCGATCACCCGGTAGATCCGCGCCTCGACGAGCTGGAACACCTGCGCGTCGCTGAGCGGCAGCATGAAGAGCAGCTCGCGCCCCTGCAGGTGGTTGATGATGTGCATGACCTTGAGGATCACGCAGGCGCAGAGCTGCCGGTGGCGCTCCCCCGCGCCCGAGGCGAGGAGCAGCAGCTCCTCCGTCGACATCGCCCGCACCGGCTTCGGGATCGGGTACTCGAAGTGCCGGCGGAGATAGTCGACCGCCTCGTCGCGCACCGCGTCGAGGCGCTCCCGGTCCGCCGCGAGCTCGGGCCGGTACTCCTGCGCGCGAAGGAACTCCCGCGCCGACTCCAGGTCGCGGAAGTTCAGCCCTCGCCAGTCGATCACCGAGCCGCCCGACAGGAGCGTCCAGAGCGCGTCGAGGTCGGTGAGGGTCAGCTCGTCGAGGGCGCGAAAACCGAGGGCGTCACGGTCAGCCATCGGGGTGACGCCCGCGGGCGGTGAGCGGCCTCAGCCCTGGAGGCCGGGCGGCGTGCGCGTGGTCTCGACGGCCCCCGCCCGCGGCGCGCTGCGGCCGAGCGAGAGCGTGCCGAAGAACAGACCCGCGGCCATCACCAGGGCCATCACGTTGCCCCACACCGCGTGGTTGCAACCCGTGAGCAGGAGGGGGAGACACGCGATCAACGCGCCGTACAGCCTCGGTCGGGACATCTTCTTGGTCACTCCAACAGACAGCGTCTCGTCTCCGCCGGCGCCTCCGTTGAGGTCTCCGACGCCTACATGTAAGCAAATGTCGCCGAGGCCCTGAAGCGGGCCAACTTCTAGTCAGACTCCCCCCGCCCTTGCAACGGGATTGTGAAGTCCCCTCTGGAGCTCTCGCGCAGAACTTGACCCGCGTCGTCGTGGCGTGTGTGTCTCCCCGCGTCATGGGAGCCCCTGTCATCCTAGCGGTCGCCAACCAGAAGGGCGGGGTCGGCAAGACCACCACCGCCGTGAACCTCGCCGCGGGCCTCGCGCTTCGCGGGTTGAACACCCTGCTCGTCGACCTCGACATCCAGGGCAGCGCGGGGGCGAGCCTCGGGGCGACCCTGGCCGAGGGCGAGGTCGACGTCGCCCGGGTGCTGCTCGAGGAGCGGCCCCTCTCCGACGCGGTGCGCCCGACGCGATTCGAGCGCCTGAGCGTGGCGCCGGCGGGCGAGGGCATGGCCGTGGTCGACCTGCACCTCGCGTCGGTCTACGGCCGGGAGCGGGTCTTCGAGCGCTCGCTGCGCTGCCCGGCCCTCTCGAGCACCGACGTGGTGGTGGTCGACACGGCGCCCTACCTCGGCCTCCTCACGGTGAACGCCCTCGTCGCGGCGGACCGGGTGATCGTGCCCGTCTCGTGCGAGTACCTGCCGGTGCTGGGCTTGAAGCTCTTCGGCGAGACCCTGGCGAAGCTGCGCGACCGGGCGGGGGCGAAGGCCGAGGTGCTGGGCTACCTCCTGACCATGGTCGACCGCCGCGAGAGGATCACCACCGAGGTCGAAGAACTCCTCCGCGAGCGCTTCGGCGAGGCCGTCTTCGAGGGGGTGATCCGCGCCAACACCCACCACAAGGCCGCGCCCTCGCACCGCCGCACGATCTTCGAGCACGAGCCCGAGGGCGGCCGGGGCCGGGAGGACTACGAGCGCCTCACCGACGAGGTGATGTCCCGGGCGGGCCTCGTCGGGGTGCGTCGCAAGGCCGCGGTGCGAGGGTCGAAGCCCGCCTCCGAGGGCGCGCGCGCCGGGCGTCGACGCAGCGCGTGACGAACCATCTCGCGCGAACCGTGTTCGGGCCTTGCCACGGTACGGGGGGTTTTCTACGGTTCCGCCATCGTGAGCCGCACTGAAGAACCTGCCGGGCAAAGGGCCGGCGCCGTCGAGATCCTCCCGGTCCTCCCGCTGCGCAACGCGGTGCTCTTCCCCGCCGCCGTGGTGCCGATCAACGTGGGCCGCGCTCGGAGCGTGCGGCTCGTCGAGGAGCTCGCGCAGAGCGAGGTCCGCCTCATCGCCGTCGTCACGCAGAAGTCGCCCGAGACCGAAGACCCCGCGCTCGCCGACCTCTACACGGTCGGCACCGTCGCGCGGATCGTGAAGGTCATCAAGCTCGGCGCGAGCAACTACTCCGTGCTGCTCCAGGGCATCGCGAGGATGAACCTCCTCGGGCTGGTGGGTGAGCACCCCTACCTCCGCGGGCGGGTGCAACGCATCACCGAGAACGCGACGCGCACCCCCGAGGTCGAGAAGGTCGCGCGCGAGCTCCGCGAGCTGGCCCGCGCCCTCGGGGAATTCTCTCCGCCCGTGCCCCGCGAGCTGGTGTCGGTCGCCGAGAACGCGGCGGACCCTGGCGCCCTCGCCGACCTGGTGACCCTGCACCTGCCGTCTCCGCCGGTGAACCCCAACGACCGGCAGGAGGTGCTCGAGGCGAGCGACATCGAGGCCCGACTACGGCTCGCGCACCAGCTCGCGCGGCGCGTCCACGAGGTGCACCGCGTCCGCAAAGAGATCCAGTCGATGGTGACGGGCGAGATGGGTCGCAGCGAGAGGGAAGAGATCCTCCGCGCGCAGCTCCGCACCATCAAGGAGGAGCTCGGCGAGACCGACGAGAGCGAGGAGGAGCTCGACCAGCTCCGCGAGCGCATCGCGAAGGCGAAGCTCCCCTACGACATCGAGAAGGTCGCGCGGCGGCAGCTCGGGCGGCTGCGCTCGATGCAGGGCCACTCGGCGGAGTACCAGGTCACGCGCTCGTACATCGAGTGGCTGGTCGACATCCCCTGGCAGAAGTCGACCGAAGACCGCTTCGACGTCGAGGCCGTGAAGCGCGCCCTCGACGAGGACCACTTCGGCCTCGAGAAGGCCAAGAAGCGCATCATCGAGTACGTGGCCGTGCGCAAGCTCCGCAAGGACCGGCGCGGCCCCATCCTGTGCTTCATCGGCCCGCCCGGCGTGGGCAAGACCTCGCTCGCCAAGTCGATCGCCAGGGCCATCGGTCGGCAGATGGTGCGCATCTCCCTCGGCGGCGTGAGGGACGAGGCCGAGATCCGCGGGCACCGCCGCACCTACGTGGGCGCGCTCCCGGGCCGGATCATCCAGGCCATGAAGAAGGCGGGGACGGTCAACCCGATCCTCATCCTCGACGAGGTCGACAAGATGGGCGCCGACATGAGGGGCGACCCCGCGGCGGCCTTGTTGGAGGTGCTCGACCCCGACCAGAACAGCACCTTCGTCGACCACTACATCGACGTGCCCTACGACATCTCGCACGCGATGTTCATCTGCACGGCGAACAACCGCGAGACGATCCCCGCGCCGCTCTACGACCGCATGGAGGTCATCGAGATCGCGGGCTACACGCGCGTCGAGAAGCTGAACATCGCGCGGGAGTACATCGGCCCGAAGTCGCTGGAGGAGCACGGGCTCACCCCGGAGCGGCTGGAGTGGCTCGACGAGGGCTACCTCTCGCTCATCGACAGCTACACGCGCGAGGCCGGCGTGCGGAACCTCACGCGAGAGGTGGCCTCGGTGTGCCGCGCGGTGGCGGTGCGCGTCGCGTCGGGCGAAGACGTGCACGAGCGGGCGACGGAGGAGTTCGTGCGCTCGGTGATGGGCCCGCCGAAGTTCATCGAGGAGGGCGCCGAGCGCCAGCCCGCGGTGGGCATCGTGGCGGGCCTCGCGTGGACGCCCGTCGGAGGGGTGATCCTCTTCATCGAGGCGACGCGCTTCGCGGGGCGGGGCGAGATCTCGATCACGGGCTCGATGGGCAACGTGATGAAGGAGTCGGTGGCGGCGGCCTTCTCGTGGGTGCGCACCCACACGAAGGACCTGGAGATCGACCCCGAGTTCCTCGCGAAGAGCGACCTGCACGTGCACGTGCCGCAGGGAGGGACTCCGAAGGACGGGCCCAGCGCCGGCGTCGCCATCGTGACGGCCATCGCGTCGCTCCTGAGCGGGCGGCCGGTGCGCAGCGACCTCGCGATGACGGGAGAGATCACCCTGCGCGGCGTGGTGCTCCCCATCGGCGGCGTGAAGGAGAAGGTGCTCGCGGCGCACCGCGCGGGCATCACCCACGTCCTCCTCCCGCAGCGCAACGCGAAGGACCTCGAAGACATCCCCGAGGAGGTCAAGAAGGACATCCGCATCGACCTCGTGAGCCGCATCTCCGAGGTGCTCGACTTCGCCCTCCTCGACGCCCCCGCGCCGTCGGTGCCGCCGCCCGCCCCCGACGACGACGACGCCCCGCTCCCCGCGGGCCGCTGACCGCTCTCCCCTCGATGCCCGCCCTCCGCGCGCTCGCCTCCCTGTGGCGCGCGCGCGTCGGCCTCGTCCTCGCGCTCGTCCTGGGCCTCGCCTGCTGGTCGAACACCCTCACCGACCACCTCGGCTTCGGCGCCTCGCTCGTCACCGCGCTCTTCGCCTCGACGCTCTCGTCCGTCGTCGGCGCCGGCCTCCCCGTGGCGCTGCGCGCGCGCGGTGACTCCGCGACCGCCTCCGAGGTCACCCTGGCCGTGGTGGGCTACGCGCTCGCCGTCACGGCGACCCCGCTGCTCGTCGCGCTCTCTCACGCGCTCGTCGCGCCGGCCTGCGACCCGGGGCAGGGCGCGGTCGCGGCCCTCCTCGTCGCGCTGCCGGGACCTCCCCTCGCCGCTCTCGCGGGCCTCGCCCTCGGGGCGGTCTGCACCCGCAGGCGCCTCGCGACGACCCTCGCGGCGCTCGTCGTGCCCGCGTTCATCGCGTGGAGCGTCGCGCGCTTCTACCGCTCGCCCGCGGTCTTCGCCTACGACCCCTTCTTCGGCTTCTGGCCCGGCGCCCTCTACGACGAGAACGTCCCGCTCGGGCTCACGCACGTCACGCACCGCGCGGGCACCCTCGGGTGGTTCGTCGCGCTCGCGGCGCTGCTCCAGCTCGCGTGGAGGCCCGACGCCACCGCCTCGCTCCGCGGCTCGCGCTCCGCCGCCGCGTGGTCCGTCGCCGTCGCCGGCGCGCTCGTCGGGCTGGGCGTGTACGCCGGCGGCCCCGGGCTCGGTCACCGCCTCGACGCGGGCGACGTCGCCGAGCGCCTCGGCGGCGTGGCCTGGTCACGCCGCTGCGTCGTGCGCTTCGACCGCTCCATCGCGGTCGACGACGCTCGGCTCGCCGCGCGCGACTGCGACCTGCGGGTGGCGCAGCTCGAGGACTTCTACGGGGTCCGCGGGCCTCGACGGGTGGCGGTGTTCCTCTTCGCGAACGCCGAGCAGAAGCGCGCGCTCATGGGAGCCGCCGACACGTACATCGCCAAGCCCTGGCGCGGGGAGGTCTACCTCCAGCGGGCGGCCTTCCCTCACCCGGTGCTGAAGCACGAGCTCGCGCACGTCGTGGCCGGAGCGATGTCCTCGGGCTTCCTCCGCCTCCCGACGCGGGGCGCGCTGCTCCCGCTGCCGGGCCTCATCGAGGGCGCCGCCGTCGCCGCGGCGTGGGAGGGCGAAGGCGACCTGACGCCTCACCAGTGGTCGCGCGCGATGCTCGAAGCGGGCCTCGCGCCCCGGGTGCGGTCGCTCACTGGGCTGGGCTTCCTCGCGTCGGCCTCGGTGACCGCGTACACCGCGGCGGGCTCGTTCTGCCGCTGGCTCCACGACACGCGGGGGGCGGAGCGCTTTCGCCGCGTCTACGACACCGGCGACTTCGAGGGCGCCTACGGCGAACCCCTGGCCTCTCTGGAGTCTCGGTGGCACGCGTTCCTCCGCGAGACCCCGCTGCCCGAGCGCGCCCTCGCCCGCGCGCGCACGCGCTTTCGCCGCGCCTCGGTCTTCGGTCGGAGCTGCCCCCTCACCCTCGACGCGACCTCCGACGAGGCCTCGCGCCTCGCCGCCTCGGGGGAGCTCTCCGCCGCCCGCGCCGCGTGGTCGCGCTTCAGCGCGCTCGACCCGACCGACCTGCGCGCCCGCGTCGAGCTCGCGCGCCTCGACGTGCGCGCCGGAGACCCCTCCTCCGC
>JAEYZO010000745.1 GCA_023428035.1 Pseudomonadota bacterium
GGTTACGGGACCGAGGTGCTCGACCAGCTCCGCGGGCTCCTCGCGCGCTGCGTCGGTGAAGACGACGGGGAGGCTCTACAGCGCCCAGAGCGCGGCGAGACCGAGCGTCGCGGCGTCGAAGGGTTCCGCACGGACGACCGCGTCGCCCGAGAACGTGCCGACGAGGAGCCAGCCGAGGTCGTGGCGACGGAACACCTCCAGCGTGCGCAGCACCGGGTCGATGAGCCATGCGTGCCCGACGGCCTCGCGATGGTAGATCGGGAGCTTGCGCTCGCGGTCGACGCTCTCGGTCGAGGGCGACAGCACTTCGCAGACCCAATCGGGCGCGAGGGTCAGGTCGTCGCTCTCGTCGAGGAAGCCCTCGGACAGTCGTTCGCGACGCCACCCCGCGAGGTCGGGGACGAGGATGTCGGGCTTTGGCCCCAGGTGCAGCTCGGGCTCCGGCAGGAACAACCACCCGCCGGGGCCGTCGCGCCCCCGGTCGAAGGGGCCGTCGAGCTCGGCGCCGAGGCGACCCGCCGACCGGGCGTGCCGCCGGCGCGGCCTGGGCATGAGCGAGAGCACGCCTCCCAGCACCTCCGCGACCATGGTGGGCGGCGCGTCGCGATAGCCCGCGACCACGTCGGGCGCGAGGTTCGGGAACCGGGGGTCGAGGGAGCTCGCCGGGCCGCCGGACATGGGATGACCGTACCACCGCGCAGTAGGGAGCTGCGGTGGCGGTGTCAGCGATGAGCACAGCCGCGGCGCCGACGTGAGGGCGCGCCAGTGAGAGCGGTGAGCCGCGAGCGGACGAGCCCGTGCAACGGCCCACGTCCCCGTGCCGTCACCGCGCAGCGCTCGAACCCCTGCGGCGAGGCGCTACCCGAGCAGCGGTTCGAGCGCGGCGGGCAGCGGAGCGTTGGTGTCGGCGATGAGCCCCGCCACGGGGGCCGACGAGAGGGTGTTCCAGAAGAGGTAGCGCCGGGGGGTGGGGTCGCGCAGGGCCATCGCGAGGAGCCCCGCGGCGCCCTTCGCGGTGTAGGTCGAGTCGAGGGTCACGTCGTCGCGGGCGAAGAGCTCCGTCGCGGCGCGGGACTCTTCGGTGGGCACCCCGTACCCATCGCCCACCTGGTCGCTCAGCGAGCGCACGTCTCCGCGGGCGAAGCGCTTGAGGTCCTTCGCGCGCTCGGGGGCCGCGAGGTGCAGGGTCTGCGTCGCGAGCCAGGCCACCGCGGGGCTCGACCCCATCATGGGCCCCGTGGCGACGCGCACGCCCCAGGCCTCGGTGGGCATCCCGTGCAGCCGCGCGCCCGCCATCAAGCCCGCGAGGGTGCCGCCGGAGCCGAGGGCGCAGACCATCACGTCGAAGGGCGCGATGCCCCGCTCGGAGAGCTGTTGCTTCAGCTCGGCCACGGCGTCGACGTAGCCGAGGCAGCCCGTGGGGGTGCTCCCGCCGGGAGGGATCACGTAGGGGTGACGGCCCTGCGCGCGGAGGGTGGCCACGCGGGCGGCGACCTTGATGGCGACCTCCCACGCGTGGGCGACGGGGTAGAGCGTCGCGCCCTGGGCGAGGTCGGCCTTGAGGTTCATCACCACGTGCTCGTTGCGGGGCTGCGGCGCGAGCACGGCCTCGACCCTGAAGCCCGCGTCGGTGCCGTGCACCGTGGTGGCGAGGACGTGGTGGGAGCCCGCGGCCCCCACGGTGACGAGGTCGGTGGCCCCCACGGCGCGCGCGTCGGCGAGCAGGTGCTCGAGCTTGCGGACCTTGTTGCCGCCGTAGCGCGGGTGCGTGGCGTTGTCGTGCTTGACCCAGACCTCGCGGCCGACGGCGCGGGAGACGTTCTCTGCGAGGGTGAGGGCGGTGGGGGTCACCAGGGCGGCGCGCACTGCGCGAGAGTGTCACGGAGATGGGGCTCCCGCGCAACGCGGCGGGGCTCCCGATGGCGGTGCAACGGTGCTATCGGTCCCCCCGTGGAAACGACGGACACGACGAGCGAGCTCGACGGGCTGGTCGAGGCGATGCTGCAGAGCTACCGCGCCGACCCGCGGGGGCAGTTCATCAACAAGCGCTTCATCCCCTCGCGCGACGAGATCATCGCGATCGTGCGGCTGCTCCTCGCGGTGTTCTACCCGGGCTACCACGGCCGGCAGGACCTCACCGACGACAACGTGCGCTACCACGTCGGCTCGGTGCTGATGGCCCTGCGCGAGAAGCTCGAGCGCCAGGTGGAGCTGTGCCTCTGCCACGGGGAGGAGAGCGGCGAGGGCCACCGGCCCGACGTGCCCCGCTGCGCGAAGTACTCCAAGGGCGTCGCGCGGAGCTTCCTCCAGAGGCTCCCCGAGATCCGCGCGCGGCTCCTCCTCGACGTGCAGGCCGCGTGGGACGGCGACCCCGCCGCGACGGGCCTCGACGAGGTGATCCTCGCGTACCCGGGCCTCCTCGCGGTGACGGTCTACCGCATCGCGCACGAGCTCCACGCGCTGAAGGTGCCGCTGATGCCTCGGATCATGACCGAGTGGGCGCACACCCAGACGGGGGCCGACATCCACCCAGGGGCCGAGATCGCGCCGCGCTTCTTCATCGACCACGCGACCGGCGTGGTGGTGGGAGAGACCAGCCGCATCGGCGCCGGCGTGAAGCTCTACCAGGGCGTGACGCTCGGCGCGCGCTCGCACCCCCGCGACGAGGGCGGGAGGCTCATCCGCGGAGCGAAGCGCCACCCCACCGTCGAAGACGACGTGACGATCTACGCCAACGCCACGGTGCTCGGCGGAGAGACCGTGGTGGGCGCGGGCTCCGTGGTGGGGGGCTCGGTCTTCCTCACGCGCACGGTGCCGCCGGGCACCCAGGTCGCGCTCGAGGCGCCGAAGCTCCGCATCGCGTCGCCCAACACCACCCCCGCGCTCCCGAGCGAGCCCCCGCAGCCGGGCCCCGTCGAGCTCTGAATCGTCCACCCGCGGGCGGGATCGTGTACCGTCCCCCGCCGTGCAGGTCAGGGTCACGGGGCTCACCCGACGCTACGAGGGCGTGACGGCGCTCGACGACGTCTCCCTCTCGATCCCCGCGGGTCGCACGGCCCTCCTCGGGCCCAACGGCGCGGGGAAATCCACCCTCATCAAGTGCCTCCTCGGGCTGGTGCGGGCGACCTCGGGTCGCGTCGAGGTGCTCGGGGCCGACCCCCAGCGCGACCCGTTGAGGGTGCGCTCGCGGGTGGGCTACATGCCCGAAGACGACGCGCACCTGCCCGACATGAGCGCGGTCGAGCTCTGCGCCTACGGGGCCGAGCTCGCGGGCCTGCCCCGCGCCGAGGCCGTCGAGCGCGCGCACGCGGCGCTCTTCTACGTGGGCCTCGACGACAAGCGCTACCTCCCGGTGGAGGGCTACTCCACGGGATTGCGTCAGCGCACCAAGCTCGCCGCGGCGATCGTTCACGACCCCGACATCCTGTTCCTCGACGAGCCGACGAACGGGCTCGACCCGCACGCGCGCGAGGAGATGCTCTCGCTCATCGTCGACATCAAGCAGCGCCGCGGCTGCGACATCGTCTTGTCGACGCACATCCTCGCCGACGTCGAGCGGGTCTGCGACCACGTGGTGGTGCTCGGCGGCGGAAAGGTCCTCGCGGATTGCCCCCTGCGCGAGCTGTTGGGGGGCGAAGACGACCGCTACGTGGTGCGGGTGAAGGGAGACCTCTCGGCCTTCACCGCGGCGCTCACGAAGCACGCGTGCGCGCTCGAAGACGCGCCCACGCAGGGCGGCGAGATGGTGGTGCGCCCGCCCACCGCGGGTGACCCGGCGCCGATCTGGGCCGCGGCGCTCGACGCCGACGCGCAGGTGCGCCACCTCACGCCGCGGAGGGCGAGGCTCGACGAGGCGTTCTTGAGGCTGCTGACGTGAGCCATCGCCTACCCCGCAC
>JAEYZO010000746.1 GCA_023428035.1 Pseudomonadota bacterium
CCGCCCGCGCGCGGGGCCGTCGATGACCAGGGTGCGGAGGCCCTCTCCGTCTTCGAAGACGAGGGTGTCGCCGAAGACCACCGGGGCCGTCGGGCCTCCGCCCGGGAGCGTCGCGTCGGGAGGGGTCTCCCACCGTCGCGGCGCTTCACCCGGTCGCACGCGGTAGAGCGAGGGCGTGCCCTCGGGGCTCGCGACCACGACCACCTCGGCGCCGTCGGGAGAGATCGCCGGGCTCCACGCGGGGACGAGCGAAGGGGCGAGGGGCTCGACGCGACCCGTCGCGAGCTCGACGCGGATCAGCGCGAGCTCGGGCACCTCTCCGCGGGTGTAGACCGCGTAGCGGCCGAGGGCGTCGAGGGAGAGCGGCCCGAAGACGTTCTCGTCGAGGGTCGTGCGGGTGGTGCCTTCGCGGCGCTCGAGGTGATGGTCGCGGGTGATGACCAGGAGCGCGCGGGTGTTGGGGACGAAGCGGGCGTCGAGCACGTCGCCCAGCGATGACACCTCGCCCTGCGCTCCGCCGGGGAGGACTCGCGCGGCGATGACCCGGTCGGCGTCGCTGTTCTCCGGCGCGGGGAGCTCGCGCGCGACGAGGGCGCGGCCGTCGGAGGCGAGGTCGACGAGCTCCTCGTCGGGGGCGCGCTGTTCGAGCGCCGGCGCGGCGGAGAGCACGGGGCTCAACCTCGGCCGCTGCGTGGGCTGCTCCCTGCTGCACGCTGAGGCCAGGGCCAGGGCGAGGACCACGGTCGCGCTGCGCTGCATGGCCGAACCTTGCGACGAGCCCCGCGGGCCTCGCAAGTGGGGCTGGAGTGACCGCGTTCGCGGGAGGCTGTCTCGCTACGTCAGTCGGGCCGTCTACTCATCGAGGTGGGAGAGGGCGAGCAGGTCGTCGGCGAGCCCGCCCAGGAGGTCGAAGACCTCGTCGGCCATGGCGCAGAGCGCCGCCGCCCTCTCGTCCGTGAGTGTCACGTCGCGGAGCTCGGCGCGCACGTCGGCCTCGTGGATGGGGTGCGCCGCCTCGGCGTCGGTGTGCTCGGCGCCGAAGTAGGCCAGCGCTCGGCCAGTCTGCGCGGAGAAGGCCCGCGCGTGCGGGAGCACGGCGCCGATCGAGGCCCGAAAGCTGTCCTCCAGGCACCAGAGCACGACGAGCCGGTCGAGGGAGTCGCCGCCGAGCGCGAGGTGGCAGAGGTGATAGGAGAGCTTCCTCATGCGGCTCGACCGCTCGCTCCAGACCATCTCGATGACCTCGCTGTACCGGAGGCGTCGATCGAAGCCGAGGGCGTCGAGGTCCGCGAGGAACCATCGCCAGTGGCCCTCGTCCTCGCTCGCCGACGCGTTCACGACCTCCTGGTAGCGGTCCTGGGCGGGGTGCCGTTGGAAGACGGTGGCCGAGAGGTCGGCGAAGGTCATCACGAAGTGCGTCGAGTAGGGCGCGAAGGCGAGCTTGCGCCGCGGCTCCACCCCATCGTCGCCGAGGAAGGAGAAGAACGGCCCCCGGGCGTACTCAGACGTCCGCGCGGCGATCCGGTCAAGGACTCTCTGCATGCTCGAACTCCGGCGAGGGATCGCAGGCGGTGGAGGGCGCGGGGACGGTCCCGGGCTGAAAGACGCGACGCAGCTCCGTGGCGAGGTAGACGGCGAAGCGCGGAGCGCCGTCGGCGGTTCGCACGGAGAACCACGATTGCATCCCGACCCCGCTCCAGAGCGGCCTGTTCGCGAAGGCCCCGAGCATCCGGTCGTAGGCCGAGGGGTCGACGCTCCGGCTGAGCATGTACGCGCGCAGCCGCTCGCTCGCGACGCCGTCGTCGTGCGCGTAGGCGCAGACCGGGACGTACACCGCCGTCGCGTCGGGGCCGCCGTCGCCGACCTCGGCGGTGAAGGCCGAGCACGAGGCCGCGGCGCGCACCGCGAGGGGGCCGTCGCCACCCCGCATGGCGCGCGCGAACCCGAGCGCCTCGCCGGGCGTCCGTCGCCGCGCGCGGGCGGTCGCGGCCTCGAGGTCCTGCGGCGTAGCCCCGTGGTGACGGACGTAGACCTTCACCCGCGCCGACGGCGCCGCCGACAGATCGAGCGCGAAGTACTTGAGCTCGTCGAGCTCGGGGCCTCGACGCAGAGAGCTCGCTCGCAGCGCCGCCATCGCTCGGGGCATACCGAGGCGCCGGAGGGCCTCGTCGACGAGGGCCGGCGCGTTCTGGCGGCCACGCGCCTGCGGGTTGAAGTAGGCCTTGAACGCCGGGGCAGCGCCGCGGGTGAAGACCACCGAGCTCCACAACGCGAAGGGCCCATCCATGTCGTCTGGGAGGAAGAGCTCTTCGAGGAGCTTGAAGCGCGCGAGGTCGGCGTCGTAGTCCCGACGGAGGCGCTCGTGAAGGGCGAGCCCGGCGTCTCGACGGGCCCGCACCGTGGGCTCGTCCGCCTGGGGCTCGAAGAGAGCGCGGACCTCTGTCCTCTGTCCGGCGATGGCCGCGGAGAACTCCACCGGCGTGTGGTCGTCGCTGATCTCCGAGCGCCACGGCGACGACGGGTCGACGCGCTCGTGGCCCCACGGCGCGACGAGCTCCGCGAAGGTGGCGACGACGGCGTCGGCCTCGGCGGACAGCCCCGCGCCGACGCACAGAGCCCGAAGACGCCCCGATGCGCGGTCGACGAGTCGCGGCGCGGTCGCGCCTGAAACGTTCAGCATCACCAGCCTCCTCGCAAAGCTCTCCCCGTCGGACCTCAGCGTGGAGCCCATAGGGCATCGGACCGCTCCGCGGCGTCAAGGACGCGCGACGCCCGGGTCGTGTCGGAGCGGGGCTGGAGGCGCCAGGGCTTCGGCGCCGCCACGCTCTCAGGCCGCGGCGGTAGCAGAGGCGGTGATCGAAGCGCGGCGCGAGGAGGCTCGTCGCCGCCCTCGCGCGGAGTGAGCCAGCGTCACCCTCCGCGGAGGCGCTGAGTGACTTCGCCGCGACCTTGCTCGGCGTCGGTCGTGTACGCCGGCAACGCCTCGACCACCGCGGCGCGCTCCGCGGCGCTCATCGCGAGCCACGCGTTGTGCGAGGGCGCGCGGGGGGACCTCGGCGCTTCGCGCTCCGCGTCGGGCTCCGTCGTCATCGAGCGACCGTGGCACCCCCGCAAGACGCAGGGTCAACGTCGCCGCCGGAGATCACCCGCCCCCTCCCTCGCGGAGGTCCAACCCCAACTTCCCTGGGGTCCAACCCCAACTTCTCTGGGGTCCAACCCCAACCTCCCTGGGGTTCAACCCCAACCTCCCTGGGGTTCAACCCCAACAAGGTTGAGGTTCAACCCCAACCTCCCTGGGGTTCAACCCCAACAAGCTTGAGGTTCAACCCCAGGCTTGTTGAGGTTGAGGTCTTTACTTGGCTTATTTCAACCACTTGCAAATGTGGCGCAAGCCGCCGCACCGCCGTCTCGCCGCACCCCCGCCCTCACCCTCGCGCTCTCGCCCGATCGCGCCTACACAGGTCGGCGCCATGCACGACCTCACCACGCCCACCGTAGAGCTCGACAAGTCCGACGACGACCACGCCTTCCTCATCGAGTGTCTCCGCGAGGTGCTCGCCGAAGTCGGCGAGGCCGAGGGCGCGCGCTGCCTCGACCCGACGGCCCCTCCGCCGGAGCGGGTGAGCGAGCGCGAGGTGCACGTTCGCACCCTGGCCTTCCACCTCCTGAACATGGTCGAGGAGAACGCCGCGACGCAGGCCCGCCGCGCCCGCGAGTCGAGCGAGGGCACCCTCCGCGAGCCCGGCTCCTGGGGACAGAACCTCCGCCAGCTCCGCGACGCTGGATTCACCGAGCGCGACATCGCCGCCGCCTTCGCCGACTGCGTCGTCGAGCCCGTGCTCACCGCGCACCCCACCGAGGCCCGCCGCGCCGTCGCCATCGAGCAGCACCGCGCGCTCTACCTCCTCCTCGTGCGGCGCGAGAACCGGATGTTCACTCCCCGCGAGCAGGAGGCCACCCGCGAGGAGATCAAGCTCGCCCTCGAACGACTCTGGCGAACGGGGGAGTTCCTCTTGCAGAAGCCCGAGGTCGCGTCGGAGCGCCAGGGCGCGATGCACTACCTCCGAGACGTCTTCCCCGGGGTCCTCCCGACGGTGGAGCGACGTCTGCGCGACGCGTGGCGCGACGCGGGCTTCGACCCCGCGACCCTCGACCGGACATCACTCCCCACCGTGCGCTTCGGCTCGTGGGTGGGAGGTGACCGCGACGGCCACCCCCTCGTCACCGCCGATGTCACCCGCGAGACCCTCCGCGAGCTGCGCGAGGCCGCGGTCGACCTGCACCGAGAGAACCTCGACGCGCTCGCCCGGGCGCTGAGCCTCTCGTCGCTGGTGCAGCGCCCCACCGAGGCCCTCTCCCTCGCGCTCGCCGCCGCCGCCGCGGCCTGCGGAGCGGTCGGTCGCGACCTGCTCTCGCGCGACACCGACGAGCCCTGGCGGCAGTTCGCGCGGCTGATGCGTGAGCGCCTGCCCGGCGGAGCCGCCCCAGTGAGAGCGCAGTACACACGTCCCGACGCGCTACGCCGCGACCTCACGACGCTGCGCGAGTCATTGATCGCCGTGGGCGCGACCCGCGTGGCCGAGGGCGACCTCGACCCCGTCGACCGCGCCGTCGAGGTCTTCGGCTTTCACCTCGCGGCGCTCGACGTGCGGCAGAACAGCGCTTTTCACGACAAGGCCCTGACGTCGATGCTCACCGCCGCCGGGGTCGACGCCGAGGGCTTCAGCGAGTGGCCCGAAGGCCGTCGTCGCGCGTTGCTCGAAGAAGAGCTCCGCCGGAGCCGCCCGCTGGTGTTGCCCGGGGCGGCGCTCAACGAAGAGGCCCGCGCGGTGCTCGACTGCTACCGGGTGCTCGCGGAGCACCGCGACGCCCACGGCCCCGCGGGGCTCGGCGCGCTGATCGTGAGCATGACCCGCGGCGCGTCGGACCTCCTCGCGGTGTACGTGCTCGCGCGGGAGGTGGGCCTCGCGCGGGTGACCCCCGAGGGGCTCGTCTGCGACCTGGAGGTGGCGCCGCTCTTCGAGACCGTCGACGACCTCGCGGCGGGGCCCGCGGTGATGGGGGCCTTCCTCGATCACCCGGTGACGCGGCGAGGGCTCGCGGCGCGCGGCGGCGCGCAGCAGGTGATGGTGGGCTACAGCGACTCGTGCAAGGACGGCGGCATCCTCGCGAGCCAGTGGGCCCTGCGCGAGGCCCAGGTCGCGCTCACCGACGCGGCGAGGGCGCAGGGGGCGAGGTTGCGCTTCTTCCACGGGCGAGGGGGTACGGTGAGCCGCGGGGCGGGGCCGACGCACCGCTTCCTCGAGGCGCTGCCGCCGGGCACGGTGCAGGGCGAGCTGCGCGTGACCGAGCAGGGCGAGGTGATCGCGCAGAAGTACGCCAACCCGCTGACGGCTGCTTACAACCTCGAGCTCCTCCTCGCGGGCACCGCCGCCGCGACCGCGCGCCACCGACGCGACGCCGACCCGCGGCACCCGCTCGACCCCCTGGTGGCCGAGCTCGCCGCGGAGGGGCGGCGCGCCTACCGCGCCCTCGTCGAGGCCGAGGGCTTCATCGACTACTACTCCGCGGCCACGCCCATCGACGCGCTGGAGCGCTCGAACATCGGCTCGCGCCCCGCGCGACGTCGCGGCCGGCGCACCCTCGACGACCTCCGGGCGATCCCCTGGGTCTTCTCGTGGAACCAGGCCCGCCACTACCTCCCCGGCTGGTACGGCGTGGGCGCCGCCCTCGACGCGCTCTCGCGCCGCGACCAGGGAGCGTTCACCGCCCTCGCCGACGGGGCGCGCTCGTGGCCCTTCCTGCGCTATGTGCTCACCAACGTCGAGGCCTGCCTCGCCTCCTCCGACGCCGAGATCATGGCCCTCTACGCCTCGCTGGTGCCCGACGAGGCCGTGCGAGGGACCTTCCTGAAGCTCTGCGTCGACGAGCTCACCCGCACCCGCGAGGCCCTCGACGCGCTCTTCGGGTCTTCGCTCCAGGCGCGGCGCCCGCGGATGTGGCGCACGCTCCAGGCCCGCGACGAGGGCCTGCGCCGGCTGCACGACTTTCAGGTGGGGGCGCTGCGCGAGTGGAGGCGGCTGCGCGACGAGGGAGACGACGAGGCCGCCGAGGCGATGACGCCGACCGTGCTCCTCTCGGTCAACGCCATCGCGAGCGGCCTGCGCACGACGGGGTGAACACCCCACCCCTGTCTACATGCGGCGAGCAATGGCTCTTCTGGCTGGGGTTGGCTGCTGCCGCGGCTGCACCCCAGCCCTTCAGCGGCGCCTGTTCCGTGACCCAGCCCACGAGCGCAGCGCCTCACGAACGTTGAGAGGGGTGGGTGAACACCCCTACGGGTGGAAGAAGAACACCAGCCCGAACATCACGTACACGGCGAGGAACATCACGCCCTCGAACCAGTTGCTCTCGCCGTCCTGCAGGGCGAGCGAGGCGATGAGCACGCTGGCCCACATCGCCACGGTCTCGACGACGTTGAAGTCGAGGTTCATCGGCCGCGGCCCGACGAACTGAGACATCAGCACCAGCATCGGCGCCACGAAGAGGGCCACCTGGATGCACGAGCCCATCGCGACCTGGAACGACAGCTCCATCTTGTTCTCGCGCGCGACCCAGATCGCGACGCTTCCCTCGGCGGCGTTGCCCACCAGGGCCACCACGATCACGCCCATGAACGAGTGCGTGAACACCGGGTACTGCCGGAGCAGCGCCTCGATGGCCTCGACGAAGACGTCGCTCACCCACGCGACGCAGACCGTCACCCCGAGGAGGGCGGCGATGGCGAAGCGCAGGCTCCACTCCGGGTGCTCCTCGATGTCGTGCGGGTCGGCGGAGAGGATCGAGCGGTGCGTCTTGAGCGAGAAGAGGAGCGACAGGGCGTAGACGACCAGCAGGATCACCGAGATGCCCACGGAGGACTTGTGCAGGAGCTCGGGGCCGAGGGCGGGGCGCGCGGCGATGGCCGGGTCGAGGATCGCGCCGTGCGCCACCACGGCGGGGATCACGATGGCGATGAGGGCCAGCGCGAGCAGCGCGACCGAGGTGCTCGACCCGGTGCGCGAGAAGGTCTGGGTCTGGTACTTCGTGCCCCCCGCGATCATCGCGGCGCCCAGGAGGAACAAGAGGTTCCCGAGGATCGAGCCCACGACGCTGGCCTTCACGAGCTCGTGCAGGCCCTGGCGCAGCGCGAAGACGGCGATGATGAGCTCGGTGACGTTGCCGAAGGTAGCGTTGAGCAGGCCCCCGACGGTGGGGTTGGTGTAGAGCGAGACCTCCTCGGTGGCCTTGCCGATGGCGGTGACCAGCGAGAGCACCGCGAGGGCGCTGGCGATGAAGAGCGTGACCGGCGGCGCGTGGACCTTCGCCATCACCGCGGTCACGGGCACCGCGAGCAGGAGGTACCGCGTCGGGGGGAGGGTGTTGAAGTAATAGCGAGCGAGGGCGAATCCGCCCGAGGGGCGCTGGTGGGCGTGAGCGTCTGCCGAGGCTGACATGAGGTGCGGTGGCTCCTGCGG
>JAEYZO010000781.1 GCA_023428035.1 Pseudomonadota bacterium
TTGCGGGGGTGAACGAGGGTGATGACTGCGCGGGGGTCGTGGTGACCTCACGCGGTTGCGCCGAGGTGGGCGCGGCGGCGAAGAGGACGGCGAGGAGGCCGAGGGCGCTGAGGGTTCGCATGGGGCAATGACCTCCCTGCGGGGCGTTGTTGGGTGGTAGGTGTGACCTACGGCGGGGCACGGGGGAACATTCTACGGCTCCCTTCTCCGAGGCGCTCGCGATGGGGTAGGGAGCGGCGGTGATGGACCCAGAGCTCTTCGACGCCATCGGGCGCTTCTTCTCGGAGGAGATCCCCTTCAACCGCTTCCTCGGGATACGCCTGGACGCGTTGGAGCCTGGCTTCGCGCGGCTGGCGCTGCCCTTTCGCGCGGAGCTGGTGGGCGACCCGGTAAGGCCCGCGCTGCACGGGGGCGTGATCTCGACGCTGCTCGACACCTGCGGGGGCGCGGCGCTGTGGAGCCAGCTCACGATGGGCGACCGGGTCTCGACGGTCGACATTCGGGTCGACTACCTGCGGCCGGGCCGTCTCGAAGGGCTCATCGCCGAGGGGCGGGTGCGGAGGGTGGCAACCGCATGGGGGTGGTGGCGGTGGCTGCGTTCCACGAGGGTGGAGAGGGCGAGCCCGTGGCCGAGGCGCGGGCGGTGTACAACATCCGTCGGGTGCGCGACGGGGCGCGGTGAGCGACGAGCTCGAAGGGTGGATGCGCCTCGCGCTGGGTGAGGCCGCGCTGGCGGCCTCGCAGGGCGAGGTGCCGGTGGGCTGCGTGGTGCTCGACGCCGAGGGGAGGCCGCTGGCGCGCGGGCGCAACCTGCGTGAGCAGTTGGAGGACCCGACGGCGCACGCGGAGATGGTCGCGGTGCGCGCAGCCTCGGAGCGGGTGGGCTCGTGGAGGCTCGACGGCGCGACGGCGGTGGTCACGCTGGAGCCCTGCCCGATGTGCGCGGGGGCGTTGGTGCTGGCGCGGGTGGCGCGGGTGGTGTGGGGCTGCGACGACCCGAAGGGCGGGGGCGTGACGTCGCGCTACGGGATCGGGGTGGACCCGGCGCTCAACCACCGCTTCGAGGCGATGGGTGGAGTGCTGCGGGAGGAGTGCGCGGAGGTGTTGCGAAGGTTCTTTCGCGCGCGGCGAGGGGAGAAGCGCGCGGCGCGTGGTCGGTGTTGACACGGCGGGTGGCGCTTGCGTAGGTTCCGCGGCGGAGAGCTGTCCGAGTGGTCGAAGGAGCCTGACTCGAAATCAGGTGTACCCTTACGGGTACCAAGGGTTCGAATCCCTTGCTCTCCGCTGAGTGTTCCGAGGCGCGTGGTGTTGAAGAGACCTCCGCGGCCCTGGAGAGGTGGCCGAGTGGTCGAAGGCGCCGCACTGGAAATGCGGTGTACCCCGAAAGGGTACCGCGGGTTCGAATCCCGCCCTCTCCGCGAGAAGTGCTTGAAAGCAAAGAGTTTTCGCGTTTCTAGCGGATGATCCCGTGAACCGCCCTCTCCAACGCCGAACACCTTGTTCCCAAGGGTGTTGCACGGAGAGAGTGCTTTTCGCGTCATACGACGCGTCATAGAACGGCACCGCCCTCTCCTTCAGGCCACTCCCCTGGCAGTGGATGTCAGAGCGGAGCCAATGCAGGTGACGATCGATCGTCACCGGCCTCGAGCGCCGTGCGTGGTCGTGGGTGCGCTACCGCTCGCGAGTGGCCCCTGGCAACGACCTCGGCGCTCGCGCCACGTACCCCGCGTTCCTGCGCGCTCCACGGGCCGCACGACGGCATCGCTCTGCCACGTGACTCGAGATGGCCCCGTGCGCGCTTGCCACGCGCCGAGTCGAGGCGTACATCCTCAGAAGTCCCTCAAATCTGCGGGAGGTCCTCTCGATGCGTCTAGAAGCAACGATCCCTGACAGTCGCGGTACGGCGGCGCTGGAACTCGCGGCGGAGCTCGGGCTTAGCCGAAGCCAGCTCATCGACGAGGCGCTCGCCCTCTTCCTCAAGGCCGTCCTCGAGGCTCGTCGGGGGCGTCGCCTCGTCACCGTCGACCCGGGGGGCGAGGGCCCAACCTGCGAGATGGCGACCCCGACGCTCTCGGCCCTGGAGTGGGCGCAGAAGCCCGAGAAGCTCCGGCTCCCAGAGCAGGCCGTGGCGCGCGTGCAAGCGCTCGCCGAGGCACCCGCGCGCCCTGGCGCGCGGCTCCGCGCGGCGGCGAAGCGCGAAGCGCGGTGAGCGTGTTCGTGTACGTCACGGCTCGCATCGAGCCGGACGACGCGAGGTCAGGGTTTCGCTGCGGCAAACACCCGCTCGACGACTACTTCGCTCGCCACGCGCTCACCAACGACCGCGACGGGGTCGGCCGCGCGTATGTGCTGCGCAGGACGGAGCACGACGAACCCTCGCTCCCGCAGGTGCTCGGCTTCTACACGCTCAGCATGGCCCTCGTGGAGTCGCAGCAGGCCGCGAAGGCCGTCGAGAAGAAGCTGCCGCGGTACCCGATGCCCGTCGCGCTCATCGGCCGCCTCGCAGTCGACGAGCGCGCGAAGGGGAAGCGCCTGGGCGAGAGGCTCCTGCTCGACGCGGTGCGACGGGTGGTCGACGCTGCGGCCATCCTCGGGTGCATCGGCCTCATCGTCGACGCGAAGGACGAGGACGCCGAGCGGTTCTACGCGAAGTACGACTTCGTCACGGTCCAGGAGGAGATGTGGCCGCGCAGAATGTTCCTCCCGATCGCGGTCGCGAAGGCCGCGCTCGCCGTTGAGTAGTGGGCGACTCCGCAGCCGCGCGCAGACCGTGAAAGGCTGTGGGAGAGACAGTCAGTTCAGCTCACGAGGATCGACAGGTGCGACAGCGGGCTCGGGCTTCCCCTGGAGCCGTTCGACCCAGCGCTTCGCGACCGTGCCGCGGTTGGTCGTGACCAGTTCGAGCGTGCCGTTCGCTCGCACGACGACCTCGGTCTTCACCATCCGACCGCGGACGTAGTCCGCGTAGAAGCGCAGCTCACCGCGCTCGAAGCGCAGGTGTCGCAGCATGTCCGCGGCGGTCCACACGTCCCCCTCCACGAAGTCGACCTCGGAGTTCCTCACCGGTATGGCGTCCGCGAACGACAGCGCACTGAGCGCGTAGATCAAACCGAAGGCCGCGAACTCCACGTCGTCCTCGTCCTCTTCGCCCTCGGTGCCCACCCGCAGCTTGACGCGCACGTGCGAGTCGCCGTCCGTCGTCGGATTGACCTCCTCCGCGAGGACGTGCAGCGCGACGCAGGCCGCCCCTCGGATCAGATCGTGCTCGATCGGCAGGTCCTCACGCTCGCTCATCATCGTCGCTCCTTCGCACGTCCATCTTCGGCACGTCCCCGGTCTACCGCCGCCTGCAGCACTTCTTGTAGCGCCGACCACTACCACAAGGGCACGGAGCGTCCGCGGCGGGGAACGGCTCCCCCGGCGCGGGCTCCCACCGCGTCTTTCGCGCGACCCCGCCCGACGCGAGAGACTTCGTCGGCGCAGCCACCCTCGACGAAGACCCCACGATCGCTTCACGGTTCAGCATCGCGCTGTACGCATCGATCTGCCGCGGGTCGTGGATGTCCATGCCGCGGTCGCGCATGCCCATGAAGAACGACTTCGCCGTGCCGAAGCGCGACCGGTCACGCGAGCGCCGCAAGTACTCCTCGCGCACCCGCTCGATCGCCGCGACGGCCTCGTCGCATCGCGCGGCGGGGCAGTACCCCTCGGACTTCAGCCACGCGAAGAAGCGCGCGAGCGACGGCGGCGCCGCCTGGATGCTCGCCTCGGTGCCCGTGACCTTGCGCGGGGAGAAGTCGAGCAGGAACTCCTCCACGTCCCCTGCCGTCAACGCGCTCAGGTCGACGGAGGAAGGGTCCTCACCGTCGCTCCCCAGCTCGGCCACGTGCTGGAGGAATATCCCCACGCTCGACCCGGCCCACGACCTCCAGCCCGCGATGTCGTCGGACCGCTCGAGCGCGATCATGAAGTCGTCCACCACCTCGTCGATGTCCGCGCGCGAAGGGGCCGTCACGGAGACGCCGTCCAGACGCCGCGGCTCGGATCCAAGGCCCGGGTGGGGCGTGGTGATCTCGACCTCGACTGCTCCGTGCAGACCCTCGCACGTCACGCGCTGCGTGTAGGCCTCCTCGTCGTCGGCGCGCTCGGGCGAGCGAGCCACGGCCGCCAGCGCGCGGGCGCAGACGATCGCGAGGTCGACGTCCTCGGGCTCGATCGGCCGAAGGAAGTTCCCGTAGTCGTACACCGCGAGGCCCGGGACCCATCCCGGCGCGAATCCCTTGTCCCAGCCGAGTCGTTCGAGCTCGTCGAAGCGCGTTTTGCTGGCGATCTCGTCGATGTCGAAGCACGCGACGAAGCGCCGAGCGCCACGAGGGCGTTCCGGACGCGGGAGCACCTCGTCTCCGCGCTCGTAGTCCGCGACCGAATGGAAGAACGCGAACCCGCGCCCCGCGGGGTCGGCGATCATCGTCGCGCACCCGTCCTCGATGCCACGCGCGACGACGCGCAGCCGCGTCGCCGGATGCTCCTCGTCGACCGCCGCCCAGGGGACCGCCCGGTAGAGCTCGCGCATCGCGTCGAGGTACGCGCGCACCATCATCGGGGTGACCAGCTCGCCCGCGAGCATGGGCTGCGCGACGAGCTCGTAGCTCGAGCCGAACTGCGCCGTCAGCGAGTCGAGGTACTGGTCCGCCACAGCGACGTCGCCGACCGACACCGTGAAGGCCCCGCCGTAGCGCGCGACCACGGCGTCGTACAACGCATCGTCGGCGACCTCCAGCGCCTGCGGGCGGCGCGGCGAACCCGACCCTGGGAGCGGCCTCGTCATGGCCTCCTCGAGCGCGTCGCACACCACGCTCTCGGGCGCCTCGGGGTGAACCAAGCGGGTGCTCAGCACCCGTCCGTCCTCGCTGAACCACGCCACCACGTCAGGGCGCCACGCGCGGCCGTCGTCCACGACGATGTGATCCATCTCCTCGCGGACCCCCAGCCACCGCTCCCGACCGCGCCTCTCGCGCCCCGCGAGCCGCACCTTCTTCACCTTCGCCATCGGTCCGCGCCTCCGTCACCAACGGTCACCGCGTCGCACCGCGGGCTGCGCATCCTACCCGACGCGGTGATGGCCGATGCTCCCCGGCGGTCATCGACCCCGATGTCTTCGAGGACGTGGAGTTCTGCGCCGCGTTGTCCTCCGCCGTCGGATCGACGACGATGGCTACGGTCGCACACGGAGTCGTCGATTGGCTCGCCGCACGCCCACACCTTCCGCCCGGTCTCAGCCAGAGGGAGCCTCGCGGACGCGCGCCAAGGGAGCGTCGAAGACCCCCGCGGTGAGCGAGAAGCGCCTGCGGGAGTTGATCGACGAGGCCACGGTCGACTGTCACGACGACGACGAGCAGCGCGAGGGGCTCTTCGTCAGCATCGAGGAGAACCTCGCGGTGCCCTTCGAGACCACCGTCCTCGGGGTCGCGGTGACGGTGACGGGCGTCGCCACGAACAGCAGCAACGAGATCGTCGCCGAGTGCTCCGCGGGCAAGCTGCGCCAGCGCATCGCGGTGACGGACCTGCCCCTGCCGTCGCCGCCTCCAGAGGGCTACGAGTGGATCCTGGCGTACGAGCGCTGGGCCTCGCGTCGTTGACCTGACCCGCGTCGGGAGATCCCGCGGTGGGCGCCTATCGCCCGCAACACTTCTTGTACTTCTTGCCGCTGCCGCACGGGCAGGGGTCGTTGCGCCCGACCTTCGGAGCGACCCTCGGCGACACACGAGACACCGTCGGCAGCGTGGGCGCAGGCGCCGGCTTCGCGATGGACGTCTTCTCTCGCTCCCGTCGTCGCCACTCGGCGAGGGAGCGCTCCCTCTCGCGGATGATCTCCAGCGTGCCCCCGGGAGCGAAGTGGTGCATCGGATCGCGCTCGAAGGCGCTCCCCTGCCAGCCCGTCCCCACTACGATCTTCTCGGGCACGCCGTCGAACTCGCCGTCGAGCAAACCCCGGTCGATGCCGTCGCGCATCGCCTCGATCGCCTCGGGCTCGGCCATGTCTTCAAGGATCCAGCCGAGGTCGAAGGCCAGCGTGGGGTCGACCTCCGGGTCACGAAGAACCCCGAGGATCTGGGCCATCACCTCCGCGCGAAGCGCAGGGTGGTCGCAGGCGAGGAGGTACATCGAGCGCGCCGCCGCGGAGCGCCCGATGCGGAGCGCCGTCGCGTCGTGCAGCAGTGCGGCGAGGTCCTTCAGGATCGAGGGGCCGAAGCGCGCGAGCAGCGGCGGGACGTCCTCGTGGGAGTACTCCTCCAGGTCACGGGTACGCGTCATCTCGAGGAGCGCTGGCAGAGCCCCGTGGTCCGCGATCGCCCCGAGGAGGAGGAGCGCGTGGATGGGGAGCATGTCTTCGGGCGTGCGGCGGATCTCCCAGGCCGCGGGGTCGCGGAGCACCGCGCAGAGCGGCTCGACGACCGCGGGGCCGCGGCGGACGAACTCCTCGGCCAGGTCGAGCGGTGTGTTGGTTCCAGCGGCGCGAAGCTCGGCGACGAGCTCGTCGGTTGTTCGATCCGTCCAGCGGCTCATGGCTCTCGGTCGCGCCCCTTAAAATGTCCCAGCTCGCTTCACGAACGTGACGTTCGGAAGCGACTCGTAGAGCGCGCCTGTGAGGTCGAACTCCCCGCGGTGGTTCACGGGGCGGTGCTCCGTCGTGGTCCATGTCTCGACCGCGCCATCGGGGCCCGCGATGTCGGCGAGATAGTCGACCACCACCGCGAGCTCCGCGAGCGCCTGGTTGCCCACGGTGCGGTAGCCGGGAACGGTCGTGCGGATGACCCGCAGGGGGACTCCGGCCTCCAGCACCTTCCTGCGGAACTCGTCGAGGGTCACGTCTACGATGCGCATGGGCTTGTCCTGAAGGTCAGATCGCCAGCTCGGGGCACCCTTCGGCGGGCGCAGCGTCCGTCGAAAGGTACCGCAGCACGAAGGTGAAGGCCTCATCCACCCGCATCGGGTCACAGAGAGGGTCCGAGCGAGCACCGCCCCTTCACGACCGCCGCAAGAGCGCCGCCGTGCGCTCGAGCGTCGCAGCGATCGCCGCGCGCTGCCGCCGCGTCAACGCCGCGACGGGCGTCGCGCGGAGCAGCGCGAGGACGGCCTCGATCTGCCCCATGACGTGCTGCATGACGCGCGTTGTACCCATGTCAGCGACTGAGAAATCCCCGGCGCTTTCGCTGACGCCGCCCGCGACCTCGTCATCGAAAACGCCTTGTTCCACCGAAGAATTGCGATTCCCCTGGCGCCTTCGAATCCCGCCCTCTCCGCTGACTGAACGTGTGCCCGGTGGGGGAGCCGGCACGGCGGTCAGGTCGTCGGTCCGCTCGACCCGGCGGCGTCCGACTCCGCCCTCTCGCGGCTCCATCGCCAGAAGACGAAGTCGTCCGAGAGGTGCAGGCCCGCGTGCGCGTCCCAGGCCACGTGCTCCGCGCGGCCGGCGGGCATGTACACGTAGACGTAGCGCTTCGACGAGTACACCCGCCACGCGTCGCCAGGCTCGCTCGGCCAGTAGTCCTCGGACCGCTCCACGGTCGCCTCGGCGCCGGTCACGCGGCGGATCTCACCCGCGGGGTGCTCGGCCACGTCGCCCGCGTCGTGGCCCTCGCGCGCCATGATCCCCGAGGATACGCGTCTCTCGAGAGGAAGCCGACGCGGCGGCCCGCCCTTCGATCCCTGGCTTCGTCCCTGATCGACTGGAGCCTTCACGCGTCGCCGCTCGTTCACCCGGGGCGATGCTACCCGCGCGTGGTCCGGGCGGCCGCGAAGAAGCGCTGACGGTCTTCGTCGAGGTCGTGCCCCGTCCGCGGTGAGGGCGGTACTGTGCGCGCGCCGATGCCTCCGTCGCGACGCGACCGCCTCGCTCGACCGCTCCCGTGGCCCGACCGCGTCAAGCTCCTGCTCGCGGTCCCGAACGTCGCCGCGAAGCTCACGGGCCGACAGCTCTTCACCGTCGCCTGCGTCTTCGCGCCCGCGCGCGGCCTCAGCGCCGACGAGGCCGCCGAGATCCTCTACACGCTGGGGCTCCCGCGGGAGGGCAAGCACGACAAGCTCGTGGAGCGCATGGCGCAGGCGGCGCGCGACAGCCCCCACCGCTTCCACGCCCTCGCGCACGAGCGCTTCGTCCCCTTCGGCTTCTGGACCACCGAGCTCGTCGAGACCTTCAACGAGTTCAAGATCCCCGCGATCATCGAGCCGCCGCCCGTCACCCTGACGAGCGCCGCGAAGAAGACCCCCTCTACGAAGACCACCGCGAAGAAGGCTCCTGCGAAGAAGACCGTTGCGAAGAAGTCCGCCGTCGTCGCAGCGCCCGCGCCTCCACCGGCGCCTCCGCCCCTCCCGTCGCTGCCCTCGGCGCCCGTGTTCGTCGCGGCCTCGACGCGCCTCGACGGGCTCGACGCGGCCTCCCTCGCCCTCGCCCTCACCGCGCGCGACGACGGTCGGGCCGTGGTGCTCCGCGCGCTGCGCGCCCAGGCCCTCGGCGCCGCGCAGCAGTTCGAGGAGCTCCTCTCGCCCGCGACGATGACCGGCGTGAGCTCGTTCCCGTACCAGGTCGAGACCGTGCGGCGCGTGCTGCGGGTGTTCCGCGGGCGAGGGATCCTCGCCGACGAGGTGGGGCTCGGCAAGACCGTCGAGGCGCTGATGGTGCTCCGCGAGTACCAGCTCCGCGGGATGGTGCGTCGCGCGCTCGTGCTCGTGCCCGCGGGCCTCGTCGGGCAGTGGGTCGAGGAGCTCGCTTCCAAGGCCCACGTCTCCGCGCGCAGCACCGACGACCCCGCGCACCGCGACGACCTTGACCGCTTCTGGAACGCCGACGGAGTGGTCGTGGCCTCCCTCGCCTACGCCCGCCACGCGCGCAACGTCGACCTCGCCCGCGGCGCCCCGTGGGACATGGTCGTCGTCGACGAGGCCCACCGCGTGAAGAACCGCGCCACCGCGAGCTACAAGCTCGTCGACAGCCTGCGAGCGCGCTTCCTCCTGCTGCTCACCGCCACCCCCGTCGAGAACGACCTCGAGGAGATCTACAACCTCGTCACCCTGCTCCGACCCGGGCAGTTCGAGGGGCCCGCGGCCTTCCGCCGTGACTACGTCGACCCGAAGGACCCGACCTCCCCGCGCAACCGAGAGCGGCTCAAGTCCCTCCTCGCTGAGGTGATGGTGCGCAACACCCGCGCGCAGTCGGGACTCGCGCTCCCGCCGCGCTTCGTCACCACGGTGACCGTCACCCCCGACGAGCGCGAGCGCGCCCTCTACGACGCCGCCGTCGCGCTCTTTCGTGAGCACAACACCGGCGCCGCGCGCATGGCGACGTCGACGCTGTTGCTCGAAGCGGGGTCGAGCCCGCGGGCCCTGCGCGGCGGCCTCGAGCGCATGGTGGCCTCGGGCAAGCATGCCCGCGCGCTGAGCGACGCGCTGAGGTCTCTGCGGGACCAGAGCGCGAAGGTGACCGCGACGCGCAAGGTCGAGGCCCTCGCCGAGGTGCTGCGCGCGGGTGACGACGCGACGCTGGTGTTCACGCGCTTCCGCGACACGCTCGCGTACCTGGCCGAGGCGATGAAGTCCCTCGGGGTGACGCACGGGCTCTTTCACGGAGGCATGGACGCGCCCTCGCGACGCGCCGCGGTGGAGGGCCTGCGCGACGGGCGCACGCGCGTACTCCTCGCGACCGACGCGGGGGCCGAGGGGCACAACCTCCAGTTCTGCCACCAGCTCGTGAACTTCGACCTCCCGTGGAACCCCATGGTGATCGAGCAGCGCATCGGGAGGCTCCACCGCATGGGGCAGACCGAGCCGGTGCGGGTGTTCAACCTCTGCGCGAAGGGCACCATCGAAGACCGGGTGCTCGACGTGCTCGACCGCCGCGTGCAGCTCTTCGAGCTGGTGGTAGGCGAGATGGACATGGTGCTCGGCAACCTCACCGACGAGCGCGACCTCGAAGACCGACTGCTGGCGCTCTACGCCGACGCGAAG
>JAEYZO010000791.1 GCA_023428035.1 Pseudomonadota bacterium
GGTCACGCAGGCGGTGGACGCGCAGGCGCGCGCCGCGAGGAGCGCGGGGGGCTCGCGTCGGCGCCTCCAGCGCGTGCGAAAGAACCACGGGACCAGGGCCCTCGGGCGCGGCGTCTACGGGGTCCTCCATACCCGTCGCCGGCGGAGGCTCTATGCTCCCGCGACCTCGACGGACCGACGTGAAGCCCCCGAGCATCCCGACCACCCTCCGCTGGCCCGCCGTCTGGGGCTGGCTCGGCGTACTCCTGCTGCTCCTCGACGCTGTGTACCGCCTCGCGCCCATCGCGTGGGAGGCCCTGCGCTCGTCCTCGCTCGGCCTGCGACACTGGGTGTTCCTCGTCACGTGGACGGCCTTCGCCGCCGTAGCCGAGGGCTACCAGGCCTTCCGCAAGCGCTTCGCCCCGCGGGTCGCCCGGCGCATGGGGGAGCTGATGTCGACGGACCCTCCCGCGCTGCACCGCGCGCTCGCGCCGCTCTACTGCATGTCGCTGATCGGCGACGCGCCGCGGCGGATGTGGATCCAGCGCGCGCTGGTGGCGTTCATCGTCGCGCTCGTGGTGCTGGTGAAGCGAGCGCCGCAGCCGTGGCGCGGGCTCGTCGACGCGGGCGTGGTCGTCGCGCTGGCGTGGGGCGCGGCGGAGGTGTTTCGTCAGGGGATGGGCGTGCTGCGCGGGGAGACCTCTTCGGCGAGGCGGTGACGGGCTTCATCGCCGGGCGCGCGGGGACGACGTCCCACTACGCGCTCCAGGGTATGTCGGCGCGTCGCGAGGGATGGAGCGGGTAGAGGATCCTGCTGTCGGACTTCGGGGCCTCGCCGCCCACGAGCAGCACCGCGTCGCGCGAGCCGTTGTTGATGAAGGTGCGGCTGATCCCCGTGCCCGCGGGGAAGGCCGCGAGGTCGCCCGCGGTCATGCGGTGGAGCGCGCCGTCGACCCAGCAGTCGACCTCGCCCTCGATCACATCGACGAACTCCTCTTCGTCCTCCTCGGCGTGGGGCCACGAAGAGCGCGCGCCGGGCGGGAGGCGCTGCACGTTCACCCCGACGCGACGGAGCCCCGCGGCGCGCCCGACGGAGCGGGTCGGCCCCATGGGCTCATCGCTCTTCGGGTAGGTGTGGGTCCGCTCGGGGACGTCGGCGGTCGAGACGATGAAGGGCGGTCGGTCGGGCATCGCGTAGGAGTAACAGAGGGGAGCACGGCTCAGGGTTGCAGCCAGCGGGCGACCCCGCCGACGACGAGGGCCGCGACCGCGACGACGTCGCCGTAGTAGATGCGAGCGAGGGTGGGGGAGTGTTCCCGCGGCGAGCCCATGATCGCCATGAAGGAGACGGCGCTGACGAGCCCGACCGCGAAGGCCGCGGGCTGGAGCGCGGGGAGGAAGGCCGCGAGGAGGAGGGTTCCGCCGACGAGTCCGAACAGCACGGCGCGGTGGCGGAGGAGGACGAGCGGCGTGCGGTCGGTGACCTCGACGCCGTAGAGGGCGGCGAGCGAGGGCGCTCCCAGGAGACCGCGCAGCGGGACGAGGTGGATGACCGCGGCGACGACCAGCGCGGCGGAGACGAGGTAGCGCCTGGTCGATGGTTACGGCCGTGATGCGCGGAGGGCTACGGGATGCGCGGAGAGGACGGGGCGGGGGCGCGAGCGGTGGGAGCGGTCAGGCCTTGTCGGTAGTGGGCTTGTCACTGGCAGCGGGCTTGTCACTGGCAGTGGGCTTGTCACTGGCAGCGGGCTTGTCGCTCGCGGCGGGCGCGGCGGGCTTGTCGCTGGCGACGGGCTTGTCGGTCGTCGTGTCGGCCTCGGGCTTCGCTTCGGCCTCTTCGTCGCTGGCCTTCGGCGGCCGGGGCGCCGCGGTGGAGTTCAGCGAGGGGAGCAGCGCCTCGGCCTGGACGCGCCCGAGGACGCCGGAGGCCATGTAGAGGAGGTGCTCGTAGCGGTCGCGCACCATCGCGGCGAGCTGGTCGCGGAGGATGGACTCGGGGGTGCGCGCCGGGGCGGAGGGGATGGCGTTGGTGGGCTGGAGCTGCTGGTAGAGCGCGTTGCCGAGTTCGCTGAGCCGCGAGAGCTGCGCCTGGGTGAAGGGGTGCCGACCGGAGAGGGCGGACTCGTAGCGGGTGAAGAGCGCGGGGATGTCGACGCAGTCGCTGGCCATGTCGAGCATCCCCTTGCCCTCGCGGATGGCGCGCACGCGCTCGGGCGGGACGGCGTTGACGACCGGGTGGGCCGCCACCTCGAGGTAGTTGAGGGTGGCCTCGCGCAGCGGCAGGGCCTCGGCGAACATCGCGTCGATCTCGCCGGTGCTCAGGGCGCGCCCCGGGACGTGACGAGCGGCGAAGCCGAGCGCGAGCACCAGCGTGGGGAGCTCGATCACGTCGACGAAGCGGGGCGCGCGGAGCTGCTCGGCGACGAGCCCGAAGTGGGGCTCGACCACGACGAGAGCGGCGCGGACGTTGGTGAGCATCACCCGCGGCTGTCCGTTGAAGACGGCGAGGCCCTCGGGGGAGACCTTCTCGGCCAGGGGACGGAAGTGCTCGAAGGCCGCCGCAGCGTCGTCGGTGATGAAGGCGCGGGCGCGGGCCTCGGTGACGGGGTCGGCCGAGGGCTGCGCGCAGGAGGAGGAGCGATTGCGGGGAGCGTTCATGGTGGGCCTCTTGGTGTGGGAGCGGGCGACCGTCGCCCGTGTCGAGGCCCATCGCGGGAGTCGTGCCAGAGGGAAGCGGGACCATTGATGCGGCGCGTTGAACTTCACTCGGATCGATGGGGGTTCCGTCGAACGGAGTGAAGGTCTTCACTCGGATCGATGGGGGTACCGCCGACCGGAGGGAGCGCCTTCTCTCGGAAAGACAGGGGTATCGTCGAACGGAGCGGAGCGGAGGGTGAAATTGACGCGCTCACCCCCGCGCGGAGAGGAGCGGTGAGGGCGGAGCGACGGTGAGGGCGTCGCCCGGTGGCGGCCCGCCGGGGCGGGGGGGGGGGGGGGGGGGGGGGGGGGGGGGGGCGGGGGGGGGGGGGGGGGGGATGGAGCGTACTGGCGCGCCCGACTACCAGATCAGCGACGGACCCAACGCGCGGAGCCGTCGACGGCGCTCCTCGTAGTCAGGGAGGCTGCGGTCCAGCCGGCAACAGCCCACGGCGCGCTGCGGCCACGTGGTGAGGCGGCGCTTCGGTCCCGCGGGCTGAAGAGCCTGACCAGCAAAGGGGCCTTCACGCGGCTCTGGCAATGGAGCACGCCCCCGCGCGTCGCGTGGGCGAGGCTCTCGGACTTGTGTTGCCGAGGTGGTGCGGTTCGAGCGTCGTGCGGCGGGGGTTGCGACGGAGTCCTCGCGCGTGGCGCTCGGAGTTCGCCGCGCTTAGTTGAGCCAGTGCTTGCGCAGCTCGTGAATGGTGAAAGCCAACGAGGCCATCACGAACATCGTCTCGACGTTCTCCGCGCCGCGCACGGGCATCTGGCGCAGCCCGAACAACCCCTTGAAGAACGCGTGCGGACGCTCCGCGATGGCCTTGCGCTCGCGGTACACCTCGCGACTCTCGGGCGTCTTCATCGACGCCATCCACGCCCGCGTCGTGTCGTCCTGATAGCGAGAGTTGGGGTTCCACGTCTGCGGCACTGTGCTGATCACCTTCAAGTGCTCTCGGTCGGCACGTCGCAAGTCGTCCAGGTCGATGTGGTCGCTGTCCACCACCAGCTCGATCGGCGTCACCCCAACGTAGGCGCTTACCCGATCGCGCATGGGCCACACGCTGCCGCAATCGTTGCCACGCGAGGTCACCTGCACGCCGACGATGGCCACGGGCCCGCCGCGGCCACTGCCGACGGTGCAGAACTGCACGTTGTGAGCGGGCGCGAACCCACCGTGAGGCGCCATCTTCATCATCCTCGCCTCGGGATCGGTGCTCGAAGCGCGGCCTTCACGGAAAAGGCTCCGAGGGCTTGCGCGTCGCCTCCCGCGCGGCCGTCAGCTCGCGGGCCACCTGCGAGGCCTGCTCGATTCGCTGCTGAAACTCGCGCGCGTGGCGCTCACGGGCTCGTTGGCTGCGCTCGCTCACAGGGGGCTCATCCATGCGCGCGAGCGTGGCCTTCAGGTGCAAGGCCGCCTGCTCGCGGCACTGCATGAGCGTCGTCTCGGTGCGGAACGAGCCGCTCGACGCGTTGGCCATCACCTTCATGCCATCCTGGGTGATGTGCTGCGAGGGCAGCAGCAGCCCCGCATGCAGAAGGCTCGTGGTCACGTCGCACAGGACCTCGACGATCGCGTCGCGGTTGTGCGCGAGGAACTCCGAGAGCTTGGCGCGCGAGACCGACAGGTCTCCCACGATCCAGCGGTAGGGGATGTCTCGCTCGGTGCGCCGCTCGATCTCGCGGGCGCACACCACGCCGTCCCACAGCGCGAAGGCCCACAGGGTGAGCAACATGCGCGGGTCGAGTCGATCGCGACCCGGACGACCCTCGACGGCCTTGGCGTCGAGGTGGAACGGCGACAGGTCGACGGTGCCGAAGGCGGTCCAGAACAACCGGGCAGGATGCTCGGGCGACAGGCTGTCCTCGCTGATCGTGAACACCACCTGCTGGCCCACTCGCTGGGGAGAAAGCACTCGAACCACGGGGGAAGTCATGCGCGCGGGCGTGCCGCAAGCGCTGCGGAAATGCGAGGCCCCTTTGCTGGTCAGGCTCTTCAGCCCGCGGGATCGAAGCGCCGCCTTACGACCTCCACCCGCATCCTCCACCGCTCAGCCTCTCGGGCACAGAAACGCGGTCGGTCGAACCGCACCGACCGCGCGGCCTTCGCCGCGCGTCCCGCCCGATCACTGCTGGCGTAGTCGTCGTTCCGTCACCCCCGCGGCGCCGTCGCGCCGCGCTGACGTGTACGCGCTGCGACATCCCCATCCCGAAGGTCCCCGCGGCGGCGTTGCGCTCTCGCCCACGCTGTGATCCTCGCGCGCTCCGCTCCGCGCACCGCCCGCGTTCTTCG
>JAEYZO010000812.1 GCA_023428035.1 Pseudomonadota bacterium
GGCCTCCACCGCCGGCCAGGCCTCGCCCCACACCGACTGCGCGTCGACGAGCGCCACGGCCTCGACCTCGGCCACCTCCGCCGCCGCCGCGTTGGGCACCGCCAGCAGCCCCGCGCCCCACAAGAGCACCATCGGCTGCGGCGAGGCTTCCACCAGCGCCGCCGCCGCGCGCAGCCCCTCGGGCCACTGCTCCCGAGGGACGAAGAGCTTCGTTCCCGTGATGCGGAGCGTGCCCATTCGTCTCTGTGTATGCCACCGACCCGGCGCCGCGCGCGAGCCTCGCGCGTGTACGCCCCTCTCGCCCTCGCTGGATGTGCCCCGCCTCGCGTACCCTCTCCCTCACCGCTCACCATGCCCTTCGCCGTCGCCATCACCCGCGGCCCTGACCGTGTCTCCACGGGCGGGTACCGCGAGGCCCCCGTGAGCGTCGACCTCGACCCGCAGTCCTGGGCCGCCGCGCTCGCGCCGCTCACCGAGGTCACCGCCTACGACCTGCGGATGCGACTCGCCGGCGAGGCCCCCTGGGTCATCGCCCACACCCGCGAGCCCGACGAGGCCGCCGCGCTCGGCTCCGCGCTCCGCGACCGCGGCTTCGGCGCCGTCGCGTGCGACGTCTCCGCCGCCCGCCCCTGGAGCCCCGCGGGCGACCTGGTGCTCGCCTTCCACGACGACCACCTCAGCCTCGACCCGGGGGGCCTGCGCGTGCCCTACGCGCACCTCCGGGTGATGGTGCGCGCGACCTTCGACGCCGAGCGCGAGAGCGAGCAGGTCGAGCGCGTGGTGGTGTCTCGCAACAACCGCCACGGCCCGCACACCGTCGACGTCTCCCGCTTCAGCTACGCCCGCGAGCGGGAGCAGGCCCTCTACCTCTTCGCCGGCGCCGACCGCCAGGGCGCGCGGCTCTCGCAGAGCGCGCTGCGCCCGGTGGGCGTCGAGGGGCTCACCAGCCGCGAGCGCTTCGACCGCGCGGTAGACCTCCTGCGGTCGCGCGCGCCGCAGGCCCGCTTCGACGACCGGCTCGTGGCGCGCCCGCGCAAGCGCACGTCGTTCTCGCTGGCCTTCGTCGAGGGCGCGAGCCGGGGGTCGGTGAGCTCCAACGCGGCGGAGACCGACCTCGCCGCGCGGCTGATGGCCATCGCCTTCACGAGCGGGCAGATGTCGTGACCGCGGAGCGCGTCCCCTTGCGGTCGCGCGCACCGTGGCGTTTGATCGAGGCACGATGAAGCTCGGGTGGGTGATCCTGTACGTGCCTGACGTGGCCGCCGCGTTGGACTTCTACGAGCGGGCCTTCGGCCTCGCGCGGCGCTTCGTGCACGAGAGCGGCACCTACGCCGAGATGGAGACCGGCGCCACGGCGCTCGCCTTCGCGGCCGAGCCCCTCGCCGTCGACCACGGCATCACCCTGCGCGTGAGCCGCCCGGGGGAGAACCCCGCCGCGGTCGAGATCGCGCTCACCACCGACGACGTCGACGCCGCGTGGTCGCGCGCGACGGAGGCCGGCGCGAGCGCGGTGAAGCCTCCCGAGAAGAAGCCCTGGGGTCAGACGGTCGCGTGGGTGCGCGACCTCAACGGCGCCCTGGTCGAGCTCTGCACCCCGATGGGATGAGGTGAAGCGATGCAGCCCGGAGGATTCCAGCAGTACCCGCAGCAGTACCCGCAGACCGCGTACGCGGGTGGAGGGCCGTGGGGTCAGGGCCCGCAGGCGCGGCCCGAGCGGCCCGGCGGGGTGACGGTGCTCGCGCTGCTCGGGATGTTCGGCGGCGGGATGATGATGCTGCTCGCGGTGATCTTCGGCGTGGCGGCGCTGGCCTTAGGAGGCGTCGCGGCGACGAGCCACAGCCACGGCTCGCACGACTGGTCGCGCGACCTCGGGGGGCTCCTCGCGGCGGGGGGCGTGGTGCTCGCGGTGGTCTTCTTCGTCGGCGGGCTGATCGGCTTCTTCATCGCCCGGGGCCTGTGGAACCAGCGCAACTGGGCGCGGGTGCTCTACATCGTGTCCTGCGGCTTCTCGGTGCTGTCATCGCTGCTCGCGGTGGTGGGGGCGCTGACCTCGCGGCAAGACGGCGCGGCGGCGGCGATGATCACCACGGTCCCGATGGCGGCGCTCTACGTGTGGATCATCGCGTACCTGATGAAGCGCGACGTGGCGGCGACCTTCTCGTGAAGGCGTTGCCGCGGTGCACCGAGGCGCTGGCCTCGGCGGTGGAGTCGGGGGCCTCGTTCGAGGTGCTTCTGTTCTACGGGCACAGGCCCGACGCCCACGGGCTCGGAAAGGGTTGCCTGTCGAACTGGTGGCCCTGTCGCTTCGCGCTCGACGGGAGGGTGTGGGCCTCCACCGAGCAGTGGATGATGTACGAGAAGGCGCGGCTCTTCGGAGACGTCACGCGCATGGAGGCCATCGCGGCGACCGAAGACCCCGGGAGGGTGAAGGCGTTGGGCCGCGAGGTGACGCCCTTCGGAGAGGCGAGCTGGGCGGCGCAGCGCTACGCGGTGATGGTGCGGGGGTTGCGGGCGAAGTTCACGCAAGACGGGGCGCTGGCGAAGTTCCTCGCGGGCACGAGGGGAAAGGTGCTGGCCGAGGCGTCGCCGTCGGACCGGGTGTGGGGCATCGGGCTGCGCGAGGGAGACGAGGGGGCGCAGGACCCGCGGCGGTGGCGAGGGGCGAACCTCTTGGGCTTCGCCCTGATGGACGTGCGGGACGAGGTGGGATGAAGACTACGCCACCGCGGTGATCGGCGTGGTCTGCGTGACCGGGTCGCGGTCGAACATCGCGCGGTGCAAGAGCCTCTCGCCCAGCGGCGACAGCCTCCCCGCGAGCTTTCCGCGGGCGAGGTCGGCGGCGAGGTCGAGGTCGGCCTTCAGCATCGCGCGGAACTCCGGGTCACGCGCCTTCGCGCTCGCCTTCGCGACCACGGCGGGCGTCGCGCGGGCGGCCTTCACCACATGGTTCGCCATCGAACGAAGGCCCTTCACCGCGCGCTGCGCGCGGGTCTGGGTGATGTATGGCGCCACCTCGTAGACGAGGTCGGCGGCGGAGCCCGCGGCGCGGTGCGGGGACTTGTGCAACGGCGAGTTGAAGCGAGGGTGCTTCGAGACGAACTCCCTCACTTGGGCCTCGGTCACGCCGTTCTCCGCGAGCGCGCGCTGGAACTCGGCCTCGGCCGCCGCGCGGGCCTTGAAGAGGTACATCTGCACGCGGGAGTAGAAGTTCGCGGCGCCGTCTCCCGAGGTCTCGACCGCGCAGAAGAGCGTGCCCGGAAAGCGCGCGGTGATGAGGCTCTGCACGCCGTCCGAGACGCCTGAGGAGGGCATGCAGCCGAAGGGCTTCACGCTCACCGTGAGGTGGGCCTTCTGCTTCACCACGTTGAGGATGAGCTTGCCCACCTCCATGTGGCCCTCGCCGCCGCGCAGGTCGTTGGAGTAGTAGGGCGCCGCCACCTCGGCGACCTCGTCCATGTCGGACAAGGGGTAGTCGACGAGGCCCGCGGGGAGCGCGAAGAGCTTGAAGCCCAGGCGCAGGCCCCACTCGGCGAGGCGCATCGTGGCGAGGCGCTTCGCGACGTCGAAGTCGTTGAAGTTCTCCAACCCGTACTGCCCTCCGTCGGCGGCGCGGAGGTCTTTCCGTTCGCGGGTGTCCCTCGCGACCTCCCAGATGTTGTAGAGCAGCCACGCCGTGGTGAGCTGGATGTCGTTCTCGGCGCCCTCCTTCTCCAGAAAGCGCTGGAGCTGGTAGTTGCCGTCGCCCTCGGTGGTCATCGCCCAGAACTCGCCGATGATGGCCGCGCGGGGCTTCACCTTGAGCTTGTCGACGGGCACCGCCGAGAGGATCCCCCGCACCTTGAAGAGCGCGCGGAAGATGTTGGTGCGCGCGTAGAGCGCCTCGTAGATGACCCGCTTGCTCTCTTCAATGGCGCGGTCGGCGGAGCCAGGCACGGTCTCGTAGGGCCGGATGCGGTACGCGAGCGCGTTCATCACGTCGCCGCAGACGATGGCCTTGATGATCGCGATGAAGAACGCGGGGTTCATCTCCAGGCCCACGTCGTCGCCGCTCGCCTGAGAGAGCCCCCCCGTCTGCTGGAAGAGCATCACGCGAAAGCCCTCGAAGCCCGCGTCGCGCAGGGCCTTTCGGTACTCGGTGACGTACATCCCGAAGCGGCACGGCCCGCACGCGCCCGCCGTGAGGAACACGTAGTCGCGCACGATCTCCTCCGCGGTGAGCCCGTGCTCGTCGCGGAGGTCGATGAGGTGCTTCACCAGCGACCCGACGGTGAAGTAGGTCGGGTTGCACTGGCCGCGGTTGCCGAATTCCTTGCCGGCTTGCAGGCCCGCGGCGTCGGCGACGCCGAAGTTCTTCACGGTGTAGCCGAGGCCGCGCAGGGCGCCCTCGACGAAGAAGTCCTGGGCGGCGGTGAGGCCCGACACGAGGATGGTCACCCGCTCGCGCTCGTGGCGCTTCATCTCGGGCTTGAGCATCGTGTCGACCCACTGCCTGCGCTCGGCCTTGATCCCGAGCCGCTCGCGCTCGGCCTCCTCGAAGGCGCGCAGCTCCGCCTCGAGCGCCGCGTCGTCGAAGCCCTCGACCGCGGGGGGAGGCCCGTCGATCACCGGGAGCCTGCGCTTCGCGCCATTCACCGTCGCGTCCATCGTCATCGGAGCACCTCTTTCATCACACGAGAAGCCGAGGGCGTAGAGCCAGCGCGGCGCCCCCGCGCCGCGGGGTCTTCATC
>JAEYZO010000815.1 GCA_023428035.1 Pseudomonadota bacterium
GCTGCGCTCCGCGGCAGCGCTCGCTCCATACCCCGCCGTACGGCGGGCGTTACTTGCGTAAGCGCCGGGGTGCGGGCGCGGCAGCGCCTGACCCCAGCCAGCGGGCGTCGCGACCTTCACCCGCCAACACCCCCGCGCCTGCGGCCCTTCCCGACGCGGCGAACCCCAGCCCGTGGGCACGCCAGGGTCACCCGCGGCGCCCCTTCAACTCCGGAGCTGCGCCCCCGCGGAGTAGCTCGACGCCTCGGGGGACTCCTCCCCGAGCGCGACCATCTCGACCACCTCGAGGTCGTAGCCCGCGAGGCCCACCAGACGTCGCGGGTTGTTGGTCATCAGGCGGATCTTGCCGACCCCCAGGTCGCGGAGCACCTGCGCGCCCATCCCGTGCTCGCGCTGCGCGGGAGAGCCGTTGCCGGCCATGTCGTGACGTCGCCGCGGGGCGTCTCCGGTGAGCACCCGCAGGTCGTCGACGAGGTCCACCGCGCTCGGGGGGACGTACACCACCACGCCGGCGCCCGCGGCCTCCATGCGGTGCATCGCCTCGAAGAGGTACTGCCCGCCGCCCACGATGGGCCTGCCCCCGTGGCCCTGCATCGGCGCGAAGAGGTCGGCGAAGACCTGCCCCGGGTGCATCCGCACGAGCGTGGGCAGGTCGGCCCGTATCTCCCCCGTCACCAGCGCGAGGAACTGCTTCCCGCTCCCCACGCTCGACTCGAACACGTGCGCCTCCCAGGGCCCGCGAAAGCCCGTGGGGTGAAAGCTCGCCGACGCCACCCGCTTCAACAGCCGGTCGGTGCGGAGCCGGTAGTGGATGAGGTCCTCGATGGTCACCACGGGCAGGTCGTGCTCGCGCCCGAAGGCGATGAGCTCGGGCATCCGGGCCATGGTGCCGTCGTCGTTCATGATCTCGCAGATCACCCCCGCGGGCAGGAGCCCCGCGAGCTGCGCGAGGTCGACGCTCCCCTCGGTCTGCCCTGTGCGCTGGAGCACCCCGCCGGGCTTCGCCCTCAACGGGAACACGTGCCCCGGAGACACCACGTCGTCGGGCTTCGCCTCGGGCGACACCGCCACGCGGATCGTGTGCGCGCGGTCCGCGGCCGAGATGCCCGTGCTCACCCCCTCGCTGGCCTCGATGCTCACCGTGAAGGCCGTGCCGAGCGAGGCCTTGTTCCTCTCGACCATCATCGGGAGCCCCAGGCGCTCGATGGTCTCGTCGGGCACCGCGAGGCAGATGAGGCCCCGGGCGTGCTTGGCCATGAAGTTGATCGCCTCGGGCGTCACCTTCTCCGCGGCGAGCACGATGTCGCCCTCGTTCTCGCGGTCCTCGTCGTCGGTGAGGATCACCATCCTCCCCTCGCGCACCGCCTCGATCGCGCGCCGCACCCGCTCGTCGGGGGTGCCTTCGAGCAGCCCGCCGGTCGCCGTCTCTTCGCTCACTGGTCCATCCATCCCTGGCGCTGGAGCAGCGCCCTCATCGCGTCGTCGGCCGCCCCGGGCCCGCCCCTCGCTTCGAGCGCCCTCGCCACGTAGCGCGCCAGCACGTCGGCCTCGAGGTTCACCCTCTGCCCCGGCGCCCGCGACGCGAGCGTCGTCGCCCCGAGCGTGAAGGGCACCACCATCACGTCGAAGTCCTGGGGCCCCACGCGGTTGACGGTCAAGCTCACCCCGTCGACCGCCACGCTGCCCTTCTCCGCGACGTAGCGCAGCACCTCCCAGGGCGCCCCGAAGGTCACCCGCTCGCTCTCGCCCTCGCGCACCCTCCGCAGCACCGAGCCCACCCCGTCGACGTGCCCCGCCACGATGTGACCTCCCAGGCGGTCTCCCACCGCGAGGGCGCGCTCGAGGTTCACCGCGTCGCCCGCGCGCCGCTCTCCCAGGGTCGTGCGGGTGAGGGTCTCGACCGACGCGTCGGCGGTGAAGCCCCCCGCGGTCACCGTCACCACCGTGAGGCACACGCCGTCGACCGCCACGCTCTCGCCCAGCTCCAGCGCGGCGAAGTCGCACGCGACCTCGACCGCCGCGCCGCCCCCGCGCCGCGCGATCGAGCGGAGGCTACCGACCGACTGGATGATCCCCGTGAACATCGCACTCTCCCTCGACCCGGAGGTCGTCGCCCACGCGCTCGGCGCGGAGGTCTCGCAGGCGCAGCGCGTCGCTCAGCCGCTCGACCCCGCCGCCCGCCACCGCCGGCAGGCCCCCGCCGAGGATCATCGGCGCCACGTAGAGCACCGCCCGGTCGACGAGCCCAGCGTCGACGAGGCCGCCGTGTACGACCCCGCCGCCCTCGACGAGGGCGCTCACCACGCCCCGCGCCGCCAGCGTCGCGAGGGTCTCTCGCAGCGAGAGCCTGCGCGTGTCTCCCTGACCGACCGTGCCCACGGGCAGGAGCAGCACCCCCGCGTCTTCGAGACGTCGCAGCCGCGCGGGGTCGCCCAGGCCCTCTCCGTGCACCACCCAGGTCGGCACCTCGCGCGCGGTGCGCACCAGGGCGAGGGAGTCGGGGATGTCGACGTCCGTCGCGAGCACCACCCGGGTGGGCTGCCGAGCGCTCTCGACGTGGCGCACCGTCAGCATCGGGTCGTCGCTGCGCGCCGTGCCCGCGCCCACCACCACGGCGTCGCAGCGCGCGCGCAGGGCGTGTACGTCAGCCCGCGCCGCGGGGCCGGTGATCCAGCGGCTCTCGCCCGAGCGGGTCGCGACGCGGCCGTCG
>JAEYZO010000835.1 GCA_023428035.1 Pseudomonadota bacterium
GCACCTCGTCGACCCGAGGATGACCGCGATCTTCGGCCGCGCGGCCTTCGAGCTCGGGATGATGAACCTCGACGAGCTCTCGTTCAGCGCGCAGCGCGGCCGCGAGGGGACCTTCTCGGGCAAGCAGCTCGGCTGGGGGCGCCACGCGCTGCCGGGCTTCTCCCTCGGGCTGCACGTCGACGCGCGGTGGTTCTACGTGCGGGTCGGCGCGACGCTCTACGACAACGCCTCGATCGACGGTGGGAGCTTCGACGCGCGCTTCACCACGCTCGCCACGATCGGCGCGGGGCCGAGGTTCATCGTGGGGCCCGTCGCGCTCTACGGCGGCGCGCGGGTGGGGGCGCTCTTCGCGAACGTGACCGAGGGGAGGTCGGGCACGGAGTTCAGCGCGCTGCAGGGCGTGGTGGCGGTCGACGTGGGCGCGCAGTGGAGGCCCTGGCGCTGGGTCCAGCTCGACGTGGCCGTGGGGCAGGACGTGCTGTCGCTCCGCGCGACGACGGTGTCGATCGCGGTGAACGTCGGGTGGTCGCGGGAGCCGTAGCTCGGCTCAGGTGCCGGGGGCGGGGGTGGGCAGGCCGCGGGCGCGCACGTACTCGCCCACGAGGGCCGCGAGCGACTCGACGTTCATCTTGCGCATGACGCGCTGGCGGTGGATCTCGACGGTCTTCACCGAGATGTTCATGTGGTCGGCGATGACCTTGTTGGGGTGGCCGAGCACCATCTCGTCGAGCACCTCGCGCTCGCGGATCGAGAGGGTCTCGTAGCGCTTCTCCCAGGCGTCGCGCCAGCGGGACTCGCCCTGGAGACGTCGGTGCCGGTCGAGGCCGGCGCGCACGCGAGCGAGGAGGGCCTGGTTCTCGAAGGGCTTCTGGAGCAGGTCGACGGCGCCGTTCTTCAGGGCGCGCACGGCGGTGGGGACGTCGGCGTGGCCGGAGATGAAGACCACGGGGGTGTCGTCGCCCTGGCGGTTGAGGATGTCTTGCAGGGCGATGCCCGAGACGCCGGGCATCTGGATGTCGAGCACGAGGCAGGAGGGGCCCGGGACGCGCGGCGCGGCGAGGAAGGACTCGGCGCTGGCGTAGGCGTCGACGGTGTAGCCCGCGGCTTCGAGGAGCCACGTGGCCGCCCGGCGGACCTCGTCGTCGTCGTCGATGAGAATCACGCGGTCCGAGTCGGTCATCTCCCTCACTCCTACCGAGGACGTACCCAGATAGGGATCATAGTCCCGACCGGGGGGCGGAGTTCAATGCAGGATCGGTCCTCGCCATTGTCGTCGACCCTCGGTACGGTAGATCGTAACGGTCCGGGGCAGGGCTCCTGCCCGGAGGGATGGAAGGCACCGTGACGCTGGGGACGAGGTCGCGACCAGAACACACGCTGGACCTGTCGCTCGGCCCCACGGCCGCGTGGGCCCTCGCCCGCTGCCACGACGCCGTGGTCGTCCTCGACGTCGCCTCCGTCGTGCGCCTCTGGAACCCCGCCGCCGAGGCGCTCTACGGCTGGAACTCCGACGAGGCCCTAGGCCGCCCCATCGACGCCCTCTACTTCTCCGAACCCGCGGGCGAGGCCGAGGCCCGGCGCGTCACCGCCGCCGAGGGCCAGTGGGAGGGCGAGCTCCGCCAGCGCACCACCGCCGGCCGCGAGCTGGTGGTGAGCGTCCGGCGCGTGATGCTCCCCATCGAGGCGGGCTACGGTGACGGCGCGACGCTTCACCTCGTGTGCGACCGCAGCGAGCTCACGGGCCTGCGCGCGCAGTCCCCGCGGCTGCACCGCCTCGCCACCGCGGGCACCCTCGCGGGCGGCGTCGCGCACTCCCTCCGCAACGCGATGCAGCCCATCCTCACCGTGGTGGGGCTCCTGCGCTCGCACCTCGCGGGGCTGACCCCCCGCGAGCAGGAGTGGCTCGGCTCCGTCGAGACCGGCGTGCGGCGCAGCGCCGACATGGTGAGACGGCTCGTCGACTACACCCGCGGCCCCGACGGCAAGCGGCAGGAACTCCCCCCGCGGCGCGTCGTCGACGAGGTGATGGTCCTCGCGCGGGAGCTCTTCCCCGAGGACGCCGAGCTCACCGTCGCGGTGGAGCCCGACCTGCCGCCCGTGGTGGCCGAGCCCGCCGACCTGCACCAGGTGCTGCTCAACCTGCTCGTGAACGCTCGCGACGCGATGGCCGGCAAGGTCGGCGGCCGGATGGTCCTCGGCGCGAGACGTCTCCGCGTCGACGCCCAGTACGCCAGCTCGCACCGCGACGCGCGCGAGGGCGAGTACGTCGTCTTCGAGGTGAAGGACACCGGCGTCGGCATGAGCCCCGAGGTGCGCGCCCGGCTCTTCGAGCCCTTCTTCACCACCAAGCCCGCGGGCCACGGCGAGGGCCTCGGCCTCGTGGCCTCGCGCGAGATCGTGCTGGCCCTCGGGGGCTTCATCACCGTGAAGACCGCGCCCGGGCAGGGCACCGTCGTGCAGGCGTGGTTGCCCGCGAGCCCCTCGGCGAAATCCGAGCGGTCGTCGCCCGAGACCGCGCCGCGGGGCCGGGGCGAGCTGGTGCTCGTGGTCGACGACGACGACGCCGTGCGCGAGGCCTCGGAGCGCACCCTCGACGCCTTCGGGTACCGGGTGGTCACCGCGGCCAACGGCGCCGAGGCCGTCGCGGCCTTCACCCGCAACCGCGGCCGCGTCGCCATCGTCGTCATGGACCTCATGATGCCTGTGATGGACGGCGCGAGCGCCATCCGCGCGCTGCGCGCCCTCGACCCCAAGGTGAAGATCGTGGTGGCCACCGCGCACCTCGACCCCGAGGCCCTGCACGCCCACGCCGGCGTCGACGTCGCCTACCAGCTCGAGAAGCCCTTCGACGCCAACGCGCTCCTGCGGGTGCTCGACGACGCCCTGCGGTCGATCTCGTAGCGCGCTCAATCCAAGCGCCGACGGCCGACGTACCCGGGGAGCCGCGACGCGCGGAGCGCGTGTCACGGAACGCCTATTCGTGACACGAACACCCTGTTTTTCCAGGGGATTGTGATTTGCGGAGGGTGCGGATACGGTCCCGCGGGTCGGCGTCGAGAGGCGCCGCGATCACTTTCTAGGGAGGCCTTCATGAAGTCGAAGACAAAGGTCCTGGTGTCTGCCGGCGTCGCCGTCGCGACGCTCGCGGCCGGGGCGGGCTTGTGGTCCCGGCAGGGCCACGCGGCCGATCACCTCGACCCCCCGGCGCGCACCGACCCGATGAGCGGCGGCACCGACCGCAACGCTGACATCGCCGACCTGTACGCCTGGCACCAGGGCACGGGCGCGGCGGCCACCTTCGTCGCGGTGCTCACCTTCTCGGGCCCCAACGCCCCGATGGCCATGCAGCGCATGGCCTGTGACCGCAACGTTGTCTACAACATCCTCATCGACAACACCGGCGACGCGATGCCCAACATCACGATCTCCGCCCGCATGGGGCAAGACGACGTGGGCAACTGCTTCGTCCAGTGGTCGGGCATCCCCGGCACCTCGGGCCCGGTGGTCACCCCCGCGGAGAGCGTCCGCACCTTCGGCGGCGCGCGGGTCTACGCCGGCCTCCGCGACGACCCCTTCTTCTTCGACCTGCAGGGCTTCCGAGACACCCTCTCGATGGCCGCCACGGCCCCGACGGGCATGGGCCTGCGCTTCGCGAACGACCGCGACTTCTTCGCGGGTCGTAACTCCTCGGCGCTCGTCGTCGAGGTCCCCCTGGTGGGCGTGACGGGCTCCGGCACGAACCTCAAGGTCTGGGCCACCACCTCCCGGATCCCGGGCTGAACGAGGAGCCGCACCGATGAACACTCGCAAGCACCTCCTCGGCACGCTCTCGCTCCTCGCCGCCTTCGGCGTGGGCGCCTGCAGCAGCGACCCGGCCCCCACCGACGCGGGCAACACCGACGTCGGCTCGGCCGACGTCGATGTCATCATCAACGCCGACACGGGCCCCGCTGACACGGGCTCGACCGACACCGGCACCGACACGGGCCCCGGGCAGGACACCGGCGTCGACGCGGGCCCCACCGACACCGGCCCCACCGACACCGGCCCGGTGGACTCGGGCCCCACCGACACCGGCCCGGTGGACTCGGGCCCCACCGACGCTGGCCCCGGCGACAGCGGCGTGGTCATCAACCCGCTGTGCATGACCTACTGCACGCAGATGATGACCAACTGCACCGGCGCCAACGTGCAGTACGAGAACATGGCCGACTGCCTCGACTTCTGCGGCCGCGCGAACTGGCCTACCGGCGCGCCGGGCGCGATGTCGGGCAACAGCCTCAACTGCCGCATCTACCACGGCGGCGCGCCCGCGGTGGCCGACGCGGCGATGCACTGCCCGCACGCCGGCCCCACCGGCGCGGGCGTGTGCGGCTCGGTGAACTTCCGCACCGAGGCCTCGTCGATGTTCACCCGCGTCGACCGCATGGGCATGCCCGCGGTGTCGACCGCGCTCGTCGGCTCGGCGCGCAAGAACGCCTACAACGACGGCCGCCCCGTCGACGACATGATGTTCGCGGGCGACTTCATCACCTCGCTCACGGGCCTGCACACCGCGCTCGACCGACACCTCGTCGCGGCGAACCTCACGCCGTGCTCGATGACCACCATGGTCGGGGGCCTGCCTGAGTGCGTGGGGCAGAACTACGCCCCGGGCGCGACGGTCGCGAGCCTCATCCTCCCGAACGACGTGCTGAACATCAACACCACGGTGGCGGCGGGCTTCCCCAACGGGCGCCGGCTGCAGGACCCGGTGATCGACGTGACGCTCGGCGTGCTCCTGCTGCGCCTCGGCACGGGCACCTGCGGCGCCGGGATGTGCAGCGCCGCCACCCTCGCGTCGGTGCCGATCAACCCCGGCATGAACGACCGCGCGTTCCTCACGACCTTCCCGTACCTCGCGCCCGCGCACGCGCCCTGATCGGCGCTACTGTCC
>JAEYZO010000898.1 GCA_023428035.1 Pseudomonadota bacterium
GCGCAGCGCGGGGCCCACCTGGGCGAGGGTCGCGGGGTCGCGGTCGGCGCGGCGCATCGCCTCTCGCAAGGCCCGCTGCGCCTCGGCGCGCTCGGGCGACCCCTCGGCGGGGTTCGTCGACGCGAGCGCGAGCCCGAGCTGCAGCGCGGGCGACGGGTCGTCGCGCAGGGAGCTCATCGCGGCGCGGTACTCAGGCAGCGCCCGCGCGAGGTCGCGCTGGTCTTCGAAGCACTGGCCGAGGGTGACGCGCGCCTCGCCGAGCGAGGCTTGCAGCCGCAGCGCCTGCTGCAGCGCCGGGATCGCGTCGGCGCAGCGGTCGAGCTCCCGCAGGGTCGCGCCGAGCTCGGCGTGGGCCTCGGCCATGGTGGGCCGCAGCCGGATCGCCTCGCGGAACAAGGGCGCCGCGTCGGTGAAGCGCGACTGACGGAAGGCCACCTCGCCCAGGTAGAACACCGGGCGCGGATCGCGGGGGTCGAGACGTCGCGCGGCCTCGAAGCGAGGGAGGGCCCCCGCGAGGTCGCCGCGCTGCAGGAGGGCGTCGCCCGCGGAGAACTCCCGCTCCGCGGGGGTGGGCTCTCGCTGCGCCCCGCGCAGAGGGAAGGGCGACCGCGGCTGCGCGACCGCCGCGGCGGAGGTCGCCGTCAGCGCGAGGAGGAGCGTGAGGGTGGCCGGGGTTCGCATCCCGCGGGAGGATGCACCGCGGGGCGCGAGGCGGGCAACGCGGCGGGGTCAGAGCTCGAGGCTGAAGAGCGTGCCGACGTCGTCGACGACGTAGAGCTTTCCGCCCGCGGAGAAGAGCTCGCGGGTGTCGCTGAGGTCGTCGCCGGTGAGCTCCTCGTAGGCGCCGTCTTCGAGGCGCGTGGCGCCGAGCGAGCCGTCGTCCTCGATGGCGAAGAAGACCCCGTTGTGGATCGTCGCCGCGAGGGTGTCGTCGTAGGCGCCCTCCTCGCCGAACTGCTCGTACTCGCCGTCGTGGGCGTTCACCTTGTAGAGCGTGCCGTCGCTCTCCAGCACGTAGACGTAGCCCTGCCAGAACCAGAGCGCGTCGGTGTCGTAGCCCTCGCCGAGCTCCGTGAAGTCCTCCTCGTCGGTGGGGTCGCCCGCGCGGAGGTTGCCCTCCTCGTCGACGAAGTAGACCGTTCCGCTCACCGCGTCGGCGGCCACCACGTCGCTCCAGGCGCCGTCCTCGCCGAGCTGCGTCCACTCGCCCGAGTCGGGGTTGATCTTGAAGAGCGAGCCGCTCTGCTCGATCGCGTAGAGGAAGCCCCGGTTCGTGCCGTCGGCGAAGAGGAGCCGAGTCTCGTAGCCCTCGCCGATCACCCTCCAGTCGCCCTTGCGGGTGCTGGTCGAGTAGAGCTTGCCGCCCTCCTCGTAGGTGAACAGACGCCCGCCGAGCCCGACGCCCGTGACCGTGTCCGCCCAGGCTCCGGGCTCGCTCTCTCGTACCTTCGTGACCATCGTCGCCTCCGTGTCCGGCGAGGCGCCCACGCTTCGCCGGGCGGGGACGGTCACACGAAAGGCGCCGCGGGCGCCACCGGGTTCGGCCTCGGTCACTCCCCGGGCGCCGCCGCGGGCTCGCGGCCGACGAGCCGAGGCTCCGCGTCTGTGGGCGCGCGGTCCGCGCGGCGGCCGAGCCCGGCGATGAAGGCCACCATGACCAGCGCGCCGACCGCGAAGAGCGTGTCGCCGGGCACCCGCATCCACCGCAGGGTGTTCATGAAGGGCTGCTGCAGGAGCTCGGGGCTGCGGGCGTACGCGTAGCCGTGCTCCACCGAGGCCCAGGTCTGCACCAGGCCGACCGGCAGCACGCTCAGCGCCACCATCGCCATGAGCCCGCCGTTCATCGACCAGAACGCGACCGAGAGCATCCGCTCGTTCCACGCGTCGCGCGGTCGCAGCGCGCGCAGGCAGAAGAGGGTCAGGCCGATGCCGAGCATGCCGTACACGCCGAAGAGGGCGGTGTGGCCGTGCACCGGCGTCGTGTTGAGGCCCTGCATGTAATAGAGGGCGATGGGGGGGTTGATCATGAAGCCGAAGAGGCCCGCGCCGACGAGGTTCCAGAAGGCCACGGCGACGAAGAAGTAGATCGGCCAGCGGTAGGCGCGCACCCACGGGCGCAGGCGCGAGAGCTTGAGGTTCTCCCAGGCGTCGACGCCCACGAAGACCAGCGGCACCACCTCGAGGGCGCTGAAGACCGAGCCGAGCGCGAGCACGAAGGTCGGGGTGCCCGAGAAGTAGAGGTGGTGCAGCGTGCCGATGACGCCGCCGCTCAGGAATATCGTCGCCGACAGGACCGACGCGCGCCCCGCCGAGCGCATCCCCACGAGGCCGAGCCTCGCGAAGAGGAACGCGATGACCACCGTGGCGAAGACCTCGAAGAAGCCCTCGACCCAGAGGTGCACCACCCACCAGCGCCAGTACTCGGCGATGGCGAGGTTGGTGTGGCGGCCGTAGCCGAGCGCGGCGAAGTAGAAGCCCGCGATGGCCGCCGCGGAGATCACGAAGAGCACCAACACCGGCCGCTGCTCGTCGCGCCGCTTCAGCGCGGGCCACACCGCGCGGGCCACCAGCGCCAGCCACAGGACCAGCCCCGTCGCGAGCAGGATCTGCCAGAGGCGCCCGAGCTCGATGTACTCGTAGCCGCTGTGGCCGATCCAGAACCACGACTCGCCGAGGTAGCCCATCACGCTCAGCCACTCGCCCGCGAGGGAGCCCACGGCGACGACGATCAGCGCGACGAAGAGCACGTTCACGCCGAGGCGCTGGTAGCGCGGCTCGGCGCCCACCGCGGGGCCGACGTAGAGACCCGTCGCGAGCCACGCGGTCGCGATCCAGAAGATCCCGATCTGCAGGTGCCAGGTGCGGGCGACCGTGTACGGCAGGTACTTCGCGAGGGGGATGCCGTAGAACGCGCTCCCCTCGACGCCGTAGTGGGCTGTCACCACGCCCATGAGGATCTGCACCAGGAAGAGCGCCGCGGTCAGCCAGAAGAACTTGGTCGTGGCGCGCTGCGAGGGCGTCGCCACCGCCGAGAGCAGGGGGTCGCTGGCGGGGGGCTCGACTCGGTCGGCCTCGGCCTCGTCCTCGCGCTTCCGTGAGGCGTGCCAGGTGGCCATCGCGCCGATGCCCGCGAGGAGCATCAGGATGCTCACGCCCGTCCAGACGACGGTGTCGCCCGTGGGCCGGTTGCCGACCAGGGGCTCGTGCGGCCAGTTGTTGGTGTACGAGACGGCGTCGCCGGGCCGGGTCGCCGTCGCGGCCCACGCGCTCCAGAAGAAGAAGGCCGCGAGCCGGCGCGCCCTCGTCGGGTCGTCGATGACGTGCGCGGGGATCGCATACGCGTCCCGCCCGTTCGCGAACACGTCGGCGTAGTGGGCGAGGTTCGCCTCGAAGGCCCGCGCGCGCACGGGGTCGACGGTGAGCGTGCGCGTCGCCGGGTCGTAGTCGTTGCGGCGCATCAGGGCCGCGAGCCGCTGCCGCAGCGCGGCCTTGCGCTCGCCGTCGAGGGCCTCGTACGAGGCCCCGCCCTCGTCGCGCGCCCACGCGTCGAGGATGAACACCGACTCGCGGTGCAGCCAGTCGGCGGTCCAGTCGGGGGCGACGTAGCTGCCGTGGCCCCACACGGAGCCCGTCTGCATCCCGCCCATCGCCTGCCAGACGTTCTGCCCAGCGCTGATCTCGCCGCGCTCGATGAGCGCGCGGCCGTCGGTGGTCACCACGCGCTCGGCGATGGGAGGAGCGCGCTGGTAGATCCGCACCCCGGTGAAGCCCAGGACCCCGAACGAGAGCACCAGAACAGCCGCGAAGGCGATCCAGATTCTTCGCATGCGCGAAGGGATAACCAGCCCGACCGTCGAGGGAACCGCGCGGGGAGATTTCTCCTCGCGCGGACCGCGTCACTCCCCGCGTCCGGTGCGACGGTTCTCCTGCTTCCGCCGACGATGAGGGTCGGATACCCTCGTTGCAGGGTTGGTCATGGATGTCCCGGTCTGCATCCCACAGGTTGATGCGAACGCCGCCGCACGTCGCGAGGCGGTCGCCGCGCAGATGGATCGCTACGACTACACGTGGCACCGCCCCGAGGGGGTGGCGACGGCGAACGCCTACCCTCGCGAGGAGCAGTTCTCGGCGAGCATGGTGGCGAACTTCGCGCTCGTGAAGCAGCGGTTGGGCGCGCAGAACGTGAAGACCGGCGCGACGAGCAGGCTCGGCGAGGTGAAGCGCGCGTGGGAGCAGAGCGACGCGCCCGGCGGCGTGCTCGGGGCCGCCGCCCGCGCCCTCGACTCGATCCGGGTGGCCCGCGAGGCGGTGGACACCTGCCGTGGCACTCCGGACGTGTGCGCGTCGTTCTTCGATGGAGATCGGCCGCCGCTGGTGGCGCGCTTCATCGACGAGCCCGAGCGCCGCGACGAGCTGCACGCGTGGCAGCGCGTCGGGGGGACCAACCCCTTCACCCTCCGCCGCGCGCGGTCGATCCCCGAGGATTTCGCCGTGACCGCCGCGCACTTCACCCGCGCGATGGGCGAGGCCGACTCCCTCGACGCGGCGCGGGCCGAGGGCAGGCTCTACCTCGGCGACTGGACGGCCCTCGACGGCGTGGTCGCGGGCGTCAACGACGACCAGCGCAAGGTGCTCTACGCGCCGTGGGCGCTCTACGTCGAGACCCGCGACCGCAGGCTCATGCCCGTGGCGATCCAGTGCGGGCCGCGTCCCGGCGCCCCCCTCGTGACCGCCGCCGACGGCGCCCGCTGGGAGGCCGCCAGGCTCGTGGTGCAGTGCGCCGACACCCAGATCCAGGGCCTGCAGTTCCACCTCGGCCGCTGCCACATGCTGATGGAGGCCTTCGCCCTCGCCACGATGCGCCGGCTCTCCGACCGGCACCCCGTGAAGGCGCTGCTCCGACCTCACCTCGAATTCACCCTGGCCATCAACCGCTCGGTGCGCGACGAGCTGATGGTCCCAGGGTCGAAGCTCGACACCCTCATGGCCCCGACCTTCGCGCGGAGCGTCGACCTCGTGGCCGACGCGGTGAGGTCCTTCGACCTCACCACCGCGCTCCCCCCCGCCGACATCGCAGCGCGCGACCTCGGCGACCTCGGTTCACACCCCTGGCGCGACGACGCCCTCGACGTCTGGCGCTCGATCCGGGCCTTCGCGGCCTCGTACCTGCGCCTCTACTACCCCGACGACGCCGCGGTCGTCGCCGATCACGAGGTCGCCGACTGGGCGGCGGAGCTCGCCTCTCCCTGGGGCGGGCGCCTCCGCGTTCCGAGCCCCCGCGACCTCGACGCGCTCGGCGACCTCGTCGCCTACGTCGTCTTCGTCGCGGGCCCGCAGCACTCGGTCATCAACTACGGGCAGTACGACACCATGGCCTTCGCGCCGCACTACCCCACGGCGCTCTACGGCCAGCTCCCCGGCGAGGGCCCCGACGCCGACGCGGCGCTGGAGCTGATGTACATGCCGGCCGACGTCGCGCGTCAGCAGTTCAACTTCTTCTACGAGCAGTCGCAGCTCCAGGAGAACCAGCTCGGTCGCTACGCGCCCGGGGCCTTCGTCGACCCGCGCGTCGGCGACCTGGTCCGGGAGTTCCAGCGAGACCTCGAGGGGCTCGAGGCGCGCTTCACCGAGCGCAACCGCGCGCGCCTCCTCCCCTTCCCCTGGATCCTCCCGAGCGCGATCCGCGCGAGCATCCACTCATGAGCCTCGCCCCTCCATCGCTCCCGCAGCGCGCGGTCGACCCCGCGGGTCGGGCCGAGGCCCTCGCCCTGGTGCGCCGAGGCTACGCCTACGACTACAGCTATCAGTCGCTCTGCTTCACGAAGGAGCTGCCCCCGACGGAGCGCTTCAGCGCCCGCTACATCGCTCAGGGCGCCGCGGCCTCGACGCGCCTCCAGGCCAACCGCGCCGCCTACGCCGCCGCGCACCCGCTGGAGACGAAGCTCAGCCGAGCGCGCTCCATCGACGAGTTCGGCCAGATGTTCCCCGTGCTCGAGGCGCCCGCGTCGATCCCGCGGTGGGGCGACGACGGGGTCTTCGCGTGGCAGCGCGTCGCTGGGGCGGTGCCCGGGATCCTCCGGGGGCTCGACCGGCTGCCCGATCACCTCCCGGTGACGGCCGAGCACTTCGCGAGGGCCCTGGGCGGCCGCGACAGCCTCGACGCCGCCCTCGCCGAGGGTCGCCTGTTCCTCGCGGACTACGGCGTGTTCAGCGACGTCCCCTGCGGTCGCTACCCCCCCGGCGACGCGTCGGGGCTACCGAAATACCTCGCGGCGCCGCTCGCGCTCTTCTGCGCGACGTCGTCGGGCCTCGCCCCGGTCGCGATCCAGGTTCATCAGCGGCCGGGCGCGGGCAACCCGATCTACACCCCCGCTGACGGCGGGCGGCGGAGGACCGCGAAGCTCGCGGTGCAGGTCGCCGACGCCAACTACGAGGGCATCATCGCCCACTTCGCCGAGACGCACCTCGTGCTCCAGGCCTTCGTGATGGCCGCGCGGCGGCGCCTCTCGCCGGACCACCCGGCGCTGCACCTCCTGGCGCCGCACTTCGAGTTCACGCTCGCGGCGAACCAGTACGCGCGCGAGACCCTGGTCGTCGTGGGCGGCACGCAGGACCGCATCCTGGCGCCGCTCCTGCCCGCGACGCACGAGGTGCTCCGCGCGAGCCTGCGGGCGGTGCGCTTCGACGACCTCGACCCGACCCTCGACGCCGCGCGACGGCACGTCGCGGACCGGGGCGCCCTCCCGGAGTACCCCTTCCGCGACGACGGCGAAGACCTCTGGGCCGCGACGCGGCGCTGGGTCGAGTCGTACCTCGGGCTCTACTACCTCTCCGACGCCGACGCCGCGGCGGACCACGAGCTCCGAGCCATGGTCGACGAGGTGGCCTCCCCCGACGGCGGGCGGCTGCCGCGGCTCGTCGAGGGCTCGCGCACCGACACCCGCGCGGGGGTCGTCGACCTCGTCGCGAGGGTGGTGCACCGCGCGTCGAGCCACCACGCCGCGATCAACTACAACTGGTGGGACTGGATGGGCTTCGCGCCGACCGCGCCGAGCGTCAGCGCCGCGCCCGCCCCAGGCCCCGATGATCCCGCCGACGAGGCCGCGCTCCTCGCCATGATGCCCCCCATGGGCGCCGCGTGGGAGACCGTCGAGCAGATCTACAACGTGAAGAGCATCGCCGCGAACCGCCTGGGGGAGTACCCCGAGGGCTTCGCGGACCCGCGGGTCGAGCCGTTGAGGGCGGCCTTCGCGCGCGAGCTGGCGGGGGTCGAGGCGAGGATCGAGGCGCGCAACGCGAGCCGGCTCGTGCCCTACGAGTGCATGCGCCCGAGCCGGGTCACCGCGAGCATCAACTCGTGAAGCGCCGCGGGGACGATTGATGGACCTCGCGATCGAGGGCTTCGCGCAGCTCGAGGAGGTGCACCGGTCGAGGCACTCGCTGGTGCTCCGCGGGGTGCGGCGGAGCGACGGCGCGGCGGTGGTGCTGAAGACCACCGCGGAGCGCAGGCCGAGCCGGGCGCAGATCGCGCGCGCGGTGCGCGAGAGGCGGCTCACCCAGGAGGCGCAAGGGGAGCGGGTGGTGCGGCTCCTCGGGGCCCTCGACCACGAGGGCGCGCCGGTGCTGGTGCTGGAGGACTTCGGCGGGCGCTCCCTCGACCGCGTGGAGCTCGACCTGCCCCTCGCGGGTCGCCTGGACCTCGCCATCGAAGCCGCGCGAGCCGTCGCTGCGGTGCACGCGCGGGGGGTGATCCACAAGGACATCAACCCCTCGAACCTCGTCTGGAACCGCTTGACCGGCGCGCTCAAGCTCGTGGATTTCGGCATCGCGACGGACCTCCGCAGGGAGGTCCCCACGCAGGCGCGGGCGGCCTTCGTCGAGGGCACGTTGGGCTACCTCGCCCCTGAGCAGACGGGCCGGATGAACTGCGGCGTCGACCGCCGGGCGGACCTGTACTCCCTCGGCGCGACCCTCTACGAGCTCCTCTCCGGGCGACGTCCCTTCGAGGGCGACGACCCGCTAGAGCTCGCGCACTCGCACCTCGCGCGGGTGCCACCCCCCCTTCACGCGCTCGACCCGCGCGTGCCCGAGGCCCTCTCCAACGTCGTCGCGAGGCTGCTCCAGAAGGCCCCCGAGCGGCGCTACCAGACCGCGGCGGGCCTCGTCGCTGACCTCGAGCGCTGCGCCGCGGAGCTCAGGCTGAGGGGTGACATCCCGCCCTTCGAGATCGGAGGCCGAGACCGCAGCGGGGCGATCGAGGTCCCGCAGCGGCTCTACGGCCGGGAGGACGAGGCGCGAGCGCTGCGCAAGGCCTTTCAGCGCGCCGCGGAGGGCGGCCGCGAGCTCGTGCTGGTGACGGGCGCCGCGGGCATCGGAAAGACGCTCCTGGTGCGGGAGCTCAACGGCCCCATCGGGGAGCGCGGCGGAGACCTCCTCGAGGGCAAGTTCGACCAGTTCCGCCTCGGGGTGCCCTACGCGCCGCTCGGCCACGCCTTCGGGAGCTTCCTCCGCAGGCTCCTCACCCGCGACGACGCGACGGTGGCGCGGTGGCGCGAGGCCCTCGGCGCGGCGGTGGGGCGCAACGGCGGCGTGCTCGTCGAGATCCTCCCGGAGCTGGAGTCGCTCCTCGGCCCGCAGGACGTCCCGCAGCCGCTGGGCGCGGCGACCTCGGAGAACCGCTTTCACCTCGTGTTCCGCCAGCTCGTCGAGGCCATCGCGGCGCCCGATCACCCCGTCGCGCTCTTCCTCGACGACCTGCAGTGGGCCGACGTCCCCACGCTGCGACTCCTCGAGCGCCTCGTCACCGACGCGGACTGCCGACACCTCCTCGTGGTGGGCGCGTTCCGAGAGGGAGAGGTCGACGCCGCGCACCCGCTGAGCCTGACCGTCGACGCCGTGCGACGCGCCGGGGTCACCCCGACCACCATCGCCCTCGGCCCCCTCTCGGGCGCGCAGGTGCGAGCCCTCTTGCGAGACACCTTCGGCCAGGGCGGCGACGCCCTCGACGAGCTCGCCACCCTCTGCGCCGCGAAGACCGGCGGCAACCCCTTCTTCCTCGGCCGCTTCGTCGAGTCGCTCGGCGCCCGCGGCGCCGCCTCGTGGGACCCGGTCTCTCAGCGCTGGACCTGGGACCTCCGCGCCGTCGCCGCGCTCAAGCACACCGAGAACGTCGTCGACTTCCTCCTCGACCGCCTCGGGCAGCTCCCCGAGGCCACCCGCTCCGCGCTGCAGCTCGCCGCCTGCGTCGGCGACGTGTTCGACCTGCGCCTCGTCGCCGCGTGCGCCGACCGCGGCCTCGCGGAGCTCCAGTCCGACCTGCGCCCCGCGCTCCTCGCCGAGCTCGTCGCGCCCGTCGGCGACGCGTGGGTCTTCGAC
>JAEYZO010000923.1 GCA_023428035.1 Pseudomonadota bacterium
GGGCTGAGCGGGGTGATGGGCGTGCTCGAGGTGGTCGGGTGACGGGGTTGACCCCCCGCGGCGGGGTGTCCTAGACGCTCGGGCCGATGGACGAGCACGTCTGGGTCGAGGTCGAGGTCGACAAGGGCACCGGCGCCCTGCACACGTACCGAGGAAGGATGGCCCGCGCCACCTACGACGCCTGGTGCGACGGCTCCCTCACCGCCGGGGCGATGCTCCTCGAAGAGGTCTGGTGGACCGCCGACGACCCCGACCTCGACGCGGGCTTCGTCTACGTCGTGCCGGGGCACACCACGGGGCCGCTCCAGAACTTCTCCGGGCGATTTCAGTTCCGCGTCGACACCGTGTTGATGATCGCCGAGCTGCGCGACGGCCACGAGCGCGACCTCGCCACGGCCGAGCGCTTCGTCCCCCGCACGCCCTTCACCTCGTAGCCCCGCAGCCGCCGCCCACGAAGACCTTGCCGGGGTTCATCAAGCCCTTCGGGTCGAACACGGCCTTCACCGCGCGCTGCGCCGCGATCACCGCGGCCGACTGCTCCCACGGAAGGAACTCCGCCTTCATCACCCCGACCCCGTGCTCCCCGGTGATGGTGCCGCCGAGGTCGAGCGTCGCGCGCATCAGGGCCGCGATGGCCCTGTCCACCGCGGGCCTCTCTGCGTCGTCGTCCCACAAGAGGTTCACGTGGAGGTTCCCGTCGCCCGCGTGCCCGTAGGTGGGCATCAGCACCCCCTCGCGCGCGCTGATCTCCGCCACCCGATCGAGCAGCGCCGGCACCTCGCTCCGCGGGACCACCACGTCCTCCGAGAGCTTCTCGCGCGCCCTCGCCCGCAGCGAGCGCGACATCACCCGCCGGGCGGCCCACAGGGCCTCTCGCTCCACGCGGTCGCCGCCCTTCTGTACGTCGAGGGCGCCGACCTCGACGCAGGCCTCTCCCACCCGGTCGGTGAGCGCGTCCACCGCCGCGGGGTGCTCGCCGTCCACCTCGATCAGCAGCATCGCCCCGGCCCCTTCGGGAACGTCCACCCCCGCCGCGCGCACCACGTCGCAGCAGATGTGGTCGAGCACCTCGACGCAGCGGGCCCGCAGCCCCCGCGCGACCACCAGGGCCACCGCCCTCCCCGCGTCGACGGCGGTCGCGAAGCACGCTCGCAACAAGCGCTCCTCCGTGGGCCTCGCCGTGAGCCGCAGGGTCACCGACGAGAACACCGCGAGCGTCCCCTCGCTGCCCACCATCAGCGCCGTGAGGTCGTAGCCCGCGACGCCCTTGGTGGTGCGCCGTCCCACGCGCAGGAGCTCGCCGCCCATCACCACCGCGTCGAGGCCCAGCACCCAGTCGCGGGTGACGCCGTACTTGAAGGCCCTCGGGCCCGCGGCGTTCTCCGCGACGTTCCCACCGACGCAGCACCACTCCGCGCTGTTGGGGTCGGGCGGGTAGAACAAGCCCTCGGCCTCGACGAGCGACTGGAGCGCCCCGGTGACCACGCCGGGCTCCACCACCGCGAGCTGGTTCGCGCGGTCGAGCTCGACCACCCGCTTCATCCCGAGCGTGTCGATCACCACCCCGGGGCGGAGCGTCGCGGCGCCGCCCGTGCGCCCCGTGCCCGCTCCCCTGGGCACCACGGGGACCTCCCGGGCTTCACACACCGCGAGGGTCACGCGGAGATCATCGACGGAGCGAGCGCGCACCACCGCGGCGGGGGTCACGGCCTCGGCCTCGGACTCGTCGCGGCCGAAGGGCTCGCAGAGGTCAGGGTCGGTGAGCACCGTCGAGGGCCCCAGCGCGCGTTCGAGCTCCAGGCGGCAGCGGTCGAGGGCGTCCACGAGGGCGGGCGGTCAGACCGCGGGGAACTCGTTGGTGGTGTAGGGGTCCCGCGCCACGCCGCTGCGGTGCGCCAGGGCGCGGGCGATCCAGGTGACCTGGTCGAACTCGCGCAGACGTCGCAGGAGCCTGAGGTCCTCGCCGGACTTCATGCGCAGCCTCAGGTCCCAAGAGTAGGCCGAGGTGCCGTGCCGGTTCGCGTGCACGTTCTGCACGCAATGAATCCGCTCCACGTCTCGCCACGCCACCGTGACCTCGCCGGGCCAGGGGATGGGCCCGTGGCGCACGCTCGCCCCCTCGTCGTCGACCTCGAAGGTCGTGCGGTTCACCAGCCCCGCGAGGGCCCGCCATGACAGCCAGCCCAGCACCGCGAGGTAGAGCGCCCCTCCGCCGAGCGCGCCAGGGCGGCCGTGCGTAAAGGCGTCGGCCACCCCCGCGACCCCCGCCCCGAAGAGCGGCCAGGTCACCGCCGCGAGCACCAGCGAGGTCACCGAGAACCAGCGCCGCACCAGCAGCATCCGTCGGGGGCGCATCGCGGGCTCGCGGTAGCCCACGTCGCCGAGCACCTCGCTCTCGAGCCCCGACACCGACACGCCGGGCGGAGGCACCGACAGCGCTTCGCGAGACTTCATCGACCCCCAGTGTACCCGCGCGCTCAGCGCGCCGACAGCCGGGCCGTCACCTGCGGGTACAGCTCCGCGCGGAGCCACTCGTACTCCTCGGGGGTGTCGCACTCGGAGAAGAGCAGGTCGTCGAAGACCTCGGCCTCGACGCGGCCCGCGAGCATCATGCGCTGGGTGATGTCCTCGTGCTCGCTGCGCTCCTTCGCGGTCGAGCGGGTCATGCACCAGCGCGTCGACTCCATGAGCAGCGCGTGGTCCTCGGCCTCCCAGAGGAGCATCCCGGTCGCCTCGCCGAAGCACGCGAGGCCCTCGACGAGGCGGGTGTTGAGCAGCGCCTTGCCGTGGGTGATCGCGCGCCTGCCCTGCCCGAAGACCATCACCTCCTCGTCGGACTCGCGGTAGTCGCCGCAGACCAGCGTGCACGAGGCGGCCCGAGCGGAGCCCCCGTCGAGCGCGGCCACCACCGCCGGCTCGTACAGGATGTCGGCGTCCATGAGCACCACGCGCGAGCGGCCGTCGAGGATGTCGTGCCCCGAGGTGAAGGCGAACCACGCGGAGTGACCGCTGCCCGAGAGCGAGAGGTCCTCGCTCGGGTTGAGCACCCAGGTGACGTTGGCGCCCTCGGGGGCTCGGATCGCCCGGCCGCAGGTGGCGCGGTTGCCGACGATGTAGACCTCGCCGACGCCGTGCTCGGTGAGCCTCGCGACGTGCCACTCGACGAAGCTCAGCCCGTCGGGCGTCCCGTCGAGGGGGAGGAAGGGCTTGGGGGTCGACGACGCCCGCGCGATGCGGTTGCCGAGGCCCGCGGCGAGGATCACCGCCTTGTCGATCGCCATGAGTGCGCTGTCCGTGGTGGAGGGGAGCGGAGGGGTATCAGAGCTCGCGCGTCGAGAGCACGCGGTTGGACACGGCGGCCACGACCAGGGTCGACGCGAGGGCGTAGGCGAGCCCGAGCGCGAAGCCCGGGAGCACCTGCCCGAAGAGGATCGCCGCGCCGAAGATGAAATTGACCGAGTCGGCGCCGGTGAAGCCCACCAGGCGCAGCGTGCGGCGCAGCGACGGGTCGTTGCGCGAGGCCAGCGCGCGGAGCTTCATCGCGAGGGTCGAGGGCGGCGCGCTCTCGTGGTCGGGGGGGTCGGCGTCGAGGGCCGCCCGCGACGCGAGCGCGCCCCCCGCGGTGGGGTGAAAGACCGCGAGCTGGAAGCGAGCGATCAACGTGCTCACCCAGAGGGCCACGCCCCCCTTCGCGCGGTGGTCGCGCATGAGCTGCACGAACTCGTCCTCCACCTCGTCGCGGCCGTGCGAGAGCATCGAGCCGAAGCGCCGGCGGTAGATGTCCCAGCAGGCGGTGCTCGACGCGCTCACGAGCAGCGCGAGGAGGAAGGCCCCCACCGCCGCAGCGGGGTGCGTCGCCCGCCCGAGGTGCCAGCAGCAGGCCGCCACCAGCGCCGTGAAGGAGACCGTGTCGCCGAGCTGATCCATCGCTCGGCCTTGCAGCGACGACGACCTCTGCGCTCGGGCCAGCACCCCGTCGAAGCAGTCGAGGATCGCCCGCAGCTCGATCAGCGCCCCGGCCCCCACCAGCGCGAGGGGCGTGCCCAGCACCACCAGCGCCGCCGCCGAGCCGCCCACGACGGTGTGCGCCACCGTGACGTGCATCGGCGTGAGGCGGGAGCGCACGAAGGGCCCCACCGTCGCGTGACACAAGGGGTAGCGCCACAGCCGGTCGGCCGGGTTCTGCGTCAGGGTGAGGAGCGTCGTGTGGTCCTGCGTCGCGCGGTCTCCGTCGCTCATGCCTTCCTCCGTCATCCCCCCGGTAACCCCGCCGCGGCGCGGCCCCCCCCCAA
>JAEYZO010000951.1 GCA_023428035.1 Pseudomonadota bacterium
GTACGTGAGTACGGCTTGGTCGTTCGCTGCGGGCGCGCTCCGCGGAGCATTTCACGCACAAGCCGAGGGCACATCGGTATGAGAGCCCCTTCACCGCGGTGGAGCGCGCCCGTAGGATGCGCGCCCCTATGCACGCCCTCCTCGAAGAACTGGGCCGCTCCGGCGCCGACGCGCTGCGCGCGGCCTTCGGCCCCGACGGCATCCCCGAGGCCCTCTCGATCGAGCCCTCGACCCGCGCCGACCTGCAGACCGCGGCCGCCATGGGCCTCGCCCGCGCGCTGAAGAAGCCCCCGCGCGACATCGCCCAGAAGGTCCTCGACGCCCTCGCGACGCACCCCGCCGTCGCGCGCGCCGAGCTCGCCGGCGCGGGCTTCGTGAACCTCACCCTCCGCGCCGCGTGGCTGGCCGAGCACCTCCCCGACGCCCTCGCGATGCCCGACGTGGGCCGCGGCGCCACGGTGGTGATCGACTACTCGTCCCCCAACGTCGCCAAGCCCATGCACATCGGGCACATCCGATCGACGATCCTGGGCGAGGCGCTCAAGCGCGTGCTGCGCGCCACGGGCTACGCCGTCGTCGCCGACAACCACCTCGGCGACTGGGGGACCCAGTTCGGGAAGCTCATCGTCGCGTACCGCCGCTGGCTCGACCCGAGCGCCTACTCCGAGAACCCCGTGGGCGAGCTCCTGCGGCTGTACGTGAAGTACACCGAGACCGAGAAGGCCCAGCGCGGAGCGACCGCGAAGCCCGAGGGCGAGGGCGACGACGACGAGCCCGTCACCGACGACGCGCCGGAGATCCTCAAGGCCGCCCGGGCCGAGCTGGTGAAGCTCCAGCGGGGCGACCCCGAGAACCTCGCGCTCTGGAAGGACTTCGTCGACGTCTCGATGAAGGAGTTCGACCGGGTCTACCGCCGCCTCGGGGTGGGCTTCGACGTGACCCTCGGCGAGAGCTTCTACAACGACATGCTCGCCGAGACCGTCGACGACCTCCTCGCGCGGGGCATCGCCGAGCCCTCGCGCGGCGCGGTGATCGTGCAGTTCGACAAGGCCCGCGACGGAGAGGCCATGCCGCCCTTCCTGGTGCGCAAGGCCGACGGGGGCTTCCTCTACGGCACCACCGACATCGCGGCGGTGCGCTACCGGGTGAAGGAGTGGTCCCCCGCGCGGGTGGTGTACGTCACCGACGAGCGGCAGCAGCTCCACTTCAGGCAGCTGTTCGCGACGGCGAGGCGCATGGGCGTCGAGGCCCGGCTGGAGCACGTGTGGTTCGGGCTGATGCGCATGGCCGAGGGCACCATCAAGACCCGCGACGGGAACGTCATCGGGCTGGAGTCGCTCCTCGACGAGGCCGAGGAGCGGGCGAGGGAGGTGGCCCGGGGCGCGAACGCGGCGCTCACCGACGACGAGGTCGCCGAGGTGGCCCGCGTCGTGGGCGTCGGCGCGGTGAAGTACAACGACCTCTCGAAGGACCGGCAGACCCTGGTGACCTTCACCTGGGACAAGGCCCTGGCCCTCAACGGCAACACCGCGCCCTACCTGCAGTACGCCTACGCGCGGGTGCGATCGATCCTCCGCAAGGCGGCGGAGCAGGGGGCCGAGCCCGGGCCCGTGGGGGCGCTGGAGCCCGCCGAGCGGGGGCTGATCCTCGCGCTCCTGCGGCTCCCCCTCGCGGTGCGGGACGTCGCGGAGACCTGCCGCCCGCACCTCTTGTGCGACCAGCTCTACCAGGTCGCCACGGCCTTCTCGACCTTCTACAACGAGTGCCCGGTGCTCAAGGCCGAGCCCGCCGTCAGGGCCTCACGGCTGACCCTCACCGCCGCCGTGGCCGATGGCCTCAAGGCGGGGTTGGGCCTGCTGGGCATCGAGGTCCTCGAGCGGATGTGACCGCCCGCCGCGGGGCGGCGAGGGCGTGAGAACGTGCTTGCGCCCCCGGCTCGCGTTCTGGCACCGTGAACAGCATCCGGCCGCCTGCCCGACGGGCTTCGCGACGGCGGAGGACGAGCATCGCCCATGGTGACCCGCGCGACCATCGACTCCAAGCTCCACGTGCTCGAAGACCTCCTGGGCATCCAGGAGGAGCGGGTGCTCGCGGAGTTTCAAGAGCGCCTCGACATGTCGTGGATCTTCCACGACTGCTCCCTCGAGGGCACGGTGCTGTCCTTCCACGAGCTCAAGAGCGCCATCGACAAGGACGTGGTGAGCGACGTCTCGCTCATCCCCACCTACGACGAGATCCGCGCGCACAAGTCGGCCATCGACTTCGTGCGCGAGTGCGCCGCGAACAAGAAGAAGGTCGCCGTGAACGTGGAGCTGCTGCTCAAGCTCCACGAGGTGCTCTCCCCCGACGACCCCGAGGCCCGCGAGGGCGCCTGGCGCAAGGAGACCCCCGTCCACCGGCTGTACTTCCACGACATCGCCGCCCCCGAGAAGATCGCCGGCGAGATGAAGAAGCTCGACGAGTGGCTGCAAGACCCCGAGACCCGCAAGACCACCAGCCCCTTGCGCCTCGCCTCGAAGCTCCACTTCAAGCTCATGCAGATCTATCCGTTCACGCGCCAGAGCGGCAAGCTCGCCCGGCTCGCGATGAACCTCATCCTCCTGCGCGGCGACTACCCCCCAGCGATCATCCACTCGACCGAGCGCCAGCGCTACTACGAGTCGCTCAAGGGCCCGAGCCTCCAGCTCCACAACCTCATGAGCGAGTCGCTCGAGAACGCGATCGACAGCGCCATCAAGATGTTCACCGAGATGAGCTCCGGCCGCCGCGCCCTGGCGTGAGCGTGCGCCCCCCCGCAGAAGGTCTGCGCGAACCGTCGCGAGCGCCCCGAGGCGAGGGAGGGCGCGCGAGGCCTACGCGGGGTATTTCGAGCGCGGCCGACCGCCGCTACGGGCCGCAGGTTCGCGCTGACCTTCTCAGGCTGCGGTGACCCGGTCGTCGAGCTCTACCGCCGTGAGCACCACCCGCAGCGCCCTGGCGAGCTCCGCCGCGCTCCCGTAGCGCTCGTCGCGCTCCTTCGCGAGGCAGCGGTCGATCACCCCCTGGAGGATGGGCGGCATCTCGGGCCGGTGCTCGGCCAGCGGCGGCGCCGGCGCCGTCAGCACCTTCGAGCACACCTCGGTGAGCGTGCGCCCCGCGAAGGGGAGCTCCCCCGTCAGCAGCTCGTAGAGGATCACCCCGAGGCTCCACACGTCGGCCCGCGCGTCGACGGTGACCGCGTCGAGCATCTGCTCCGGGGCCATATAGTTGGGAGAGCCGATGAGCACCGCGCTGGTGGTGATCGTCGCGTCGGCCTCGCGCAGGCCCGCGCTCTCGAACTTCGAGATCCCGAAGTCCAACACCTTCACCCGCCTCACCCCGTCGGCGTCGATCGCCAGGAAGAGGTTCGCCGGCTTGAGGTCCCGGTGCAGCACCCCCTGCGCGTGCGCGCTCTCGGCCGCGACGCAGGCCTCGAGCACGGTCTCGACCGCGCCCCGGAGCGTGAAGCGCTCCCCCGCCGCGCGGCGCGCCGCGAGGTCCTCGCCCTCCAGCAGCTCCATCACGATGTACGACACCCCGCTGTCGAGGTTGCCCACGTCGAAGACCCGCGCTACGTGCGGGCTCTCGATCAGCAAGAGGGCCTGCGCCTCGCGCACGAAGCGCTGCAGCGCCTCGGCCCGCGACACCGCCTCGGGCTGCATGAACTTGATCGCCACGGGCTCCCCCGTCTCGAGGTCGGTGCCCCGCACCACCACCCCCATGCCGCCCACGCCGATCGCGCCGCCGGTGCGGTAGCGCCCGCCCACCAC
>JAEYZO010000023.1 GCA_023428035.1 Pseudomonadota bacterium
CCCCAGGCTGACGTAAGGAGCACCCGCCCTGAGGGCGGGTTTTCGGGCGGGCGCTACCGCGGATCAAAGCAGACGTGAGCGACGCACAGGCTTGCGGCGCGGGCGGTATCGGTTCCCCGATGCGTCACCGCAAAGCCCTGCGGCAGCGCGGGCTCGACAGCCCGCCCTCGGGCGGGCGCACCCTACGTCAGCCTGGGGTGCAGCCGCGGCAGCGGTTAACCCCAGTCAGAGGAGCCACGGATCGCTGCACGTTGAAAGGGGTGGATGGCTCACGCCGGGGCGGTCTCGCGGCGGCCGTCGGCGTGGCGGGCGAAGCGGGTGCCCTCGGCACCATGCACGGGGTCGTTGCTCGGCCAGGGCCAGCCGCCGAAGCGCGTGCGCTGGTAGTCGCTGAAGGCCTGCTGGATCTCGGCCCGGGTGTTCATCACGAAGGGGCCGTGCTGCACCACGGGCTCGCCGATGGGCTTGCCCTGGAGGATCAGCACCTCCCCCTCGTCGGCGCCGTTCACCAGGGGGGTGTCGACGTGGGCGTGAAGCTCGACGAGGCGCCGCCCGGGGAGGTCTCGCGCGCCCACCCGCAGGCCGCTCCCTCGGAAGAAATACAGCGAGCGGTTGGTGCCCCGCTGCGCGGCGGGGAGCGTGTAGCGCGCGCCGGGGGCCATCTTGAGCGTCCAGATGGCGACGTCGCTCTCGGGGCGAGAGGCGTAGGAGCGCGGCGGCGGCGCGGGGGGCGTGAGCTCTCCGTGGCGCCCCGCGATCACCGTGACCTCGGTGGAGCGCCCGTCGGCGTCGAGCGCGACGTGGCGCGGGACCGCGTCGCGCCAGAACATCGTGAAGTGGGGGTCGGCCATCTTGTCGGCCCGCGGCAGGTTCAGCCAGAGCTGGAACAGCTCCGCCGGGTTGCGGCGCTCGCGCTCCAGCAGGGGGAACATCTCGGCGTGGACGATCCCGCGGCCCGCGGTGAGCCACTGCACGTCGCCGTGCCCGTAGCGCGCCGCCGCGCCCATGGAGTCGGAGTGGTCGATCAGGCCCCGGCGCACCACGGTCACGGTCTCGAAGCCGCGGTGCGGGTGCGAGGGAAAGCCCGGGACGACGTCGCCGTGGTACATGCGCCAGCCGTCGAGGCCGGCGAAGTCCATCCCGATGTCGCGGCCGGCGAGCGAGGCCGCGGGGCCGAAGCGCTCGTTGCCCGCGGGGTAGTCGTCGTCGTGGTGGACGCAGAAGAGAAACGGATCAGGCGTGGGCCAGGGCGGCGCGCCCAGCGGCACCACCGCGCGGACAGGGTCTTCGTTCATCGCTTGCCTCACAGGGGCGAAGGCGCCGCGACCCGGCTCGCGCTGGGTGCAGGCCGCGATCAACGGCGTGGTGGCCAGCGCTCCCAGGATCGTGCGGCGTTCCATAGGCCCTCCATGGTACGGCCCTCCCCCCCGGCGACAACGACCGCGCCGCGCAACCGACCGTTGCGTCGAGCCCCCTGCGCCCACGCAGGCTTCTCCCGCGTGCCCCGCGGCCCCATCGCCCCTTGCGGCGCTCACCCTCCGAGGGGTAGTACCCCCCGCGCGCAGTGAAGACCCGCCGGATGGTCTTCTCGCACGAGCCACGAAGGAGACTCGCATGAACCATCCCATCCGAAGGGTCGCCGTCCTCGGCGCGGGCGTGATGGGGGCCGGCATCGCCGCCCACCTCGCCAACGCGGGCGTCGAGGCCCTGCTCCTCGACATCGTCCCCCCGAACCTCACCGACGCGGAGAAGAGCGACCCCGCCGCGCGCGACCGCTTCGCGCAGGGCGGCCTCGACCGCGCGCTGAAGTCCCGCCCCGCGGCCTTCTCGCACCCCTCGCGGGCCGCGCTGGTCTCCATCGGCAACCTCGACGACGACCTCGCGCTCCTGCGCGGCTGCGACCTCGTCATCGAGGCCGTGGTCGAGAACATCGACATCAAGCGCAGCCTCTTCACGAAGCTCGAAGCCAACATCGGCCCTGAGACCCTCGTCGCGTCGAACACCTCGGGCCTGCGCATCGCCGCCATGCTCGAAGGCCGCTCGGACTCGTTCCGCAAGCGCTTCATGGTGATCCACTTCTTCAACCCGCCCCGCTACATGAAGCTCCTCGAGCTCGTGCCCGGGGCCGAGACCGACCCCGCGGCCTTCGAGCGCGTGAAGCGCTTCGGCCGCGACGTGCTCGGCAAGGGCATCGTCGTCGCGAAGGACACCACCAACTTCATCGGCAACCGCATCGGCGCCCACGCCATGATGGCCGCCATCCACCAGATGCTCGAAGACGGCCTCACCCCCGAGGACGTCGACGCCATCGTCGGCACCCCCATGGGCCGCCCGAAGAGCGCGGCCTTCCGCACGGCCGACATGGTGGGCCTCGACACCTTCATCCACGTCGCCGACAACTGCCACCGCTCGCTCACCGACGACGAGGACCGCTCCGTCTTCGAGGTGCCCGCGTACGTGCGCGCGATGGCCGAGAAGAAGCAGCTCGGCGACAAGACCAAGGGCGGCTTCTACAAGAAGACCCCCGCGGGCGTGCAGACCCTCGACCCGGCCACGGGCGAGTACCGCGACAAGAAGACCACGAAGGAGGTCTCTTCCTTCGTGAAGGGCCTGCGCGACGTCGAGGACGTGGGCGAGCGCCTGCGGGCCCTCGTCGCCGACGAGGGCCCCGCGGGCCGCTTCGCGTGGAGGGTGCTCTCCCGCGGCCTGTCGTACTCCGCGCGGCGCGTGGGAGAGATCAGCGACGACGTCTCGGCCATCGATGACGCCATGCGCTGGGGCTACAACTGGGAGCTCGGGCCCTTCCAGACCTGGGACGCGCTGGGCTTCGCCGCCACCGTCGACCGGATGGTGAAGGACGGGGTGAAGCTCCCGCAGTCGGTGCTCACGATGCGCGAGAAGGGCGTCGAGAGCTTCTACCGCGACGGTGAGGTCTACGACCTCGCCAAGGGCCAGTACGTGAAGCGCGACGTCGACCCGCGCACGCTCCCCTACAGCGCGCAGCGCAAGGGCGCGGCCGTGTGGGAGGGCGAGGGCGGCGCGCTCTGGGACCTCGGCGACGGGGTCGTCTCGCTCACGCTCAAGTCGAAGATGAACTCGGTGGACCCCAACACCATCGAGGCCGTCGAGAAGGCCGTCGAGGTCGCCGAAGACCGCTTCGAGGGCCTCGTGCTCTTCAACGAGGGCGAGAACTTCTCCGTCGGCGCCAACCTCATGCTGGTCGCGATGGCCGCGTCGAGCGGCGACTTCGAGAGCATCCGCGCGCTGGCCGCGCGCTTTCAGGCCTCGAACCAGCGCATGAAGTACGCGAAGGTGCCCGTGGTCGCGGCGCCCTTCGGGATGACCCTCGGCGGCGGCCTGGAGATGGCCCTCGGCGCGGGCGCGGTGCAGGCCGCGCTGGAGACCTACGCGGGCCTCGTCGAGGTCGGGATGGGCCTGGTGCCCGGCGGAGGCGGCTGCCTCAACCTCCTCTGGCGCGCGCTGGAGGGAGTGCCCGAGGGCGCGGCGGTCGACACCTACGGGCTCGTGACGCAGGTGTTCAAGAACATCGCCCTCGCCAAGGTCGCGACGAGCGCGCAGGAGGCCAAGGAGCTCGGGTACCTCCGCGGCACCGACGGCGTGACCTTCGACCGCGCGCGGCACCTCTACGACGCGAAGCAGCGGTGCCTCGGCCTCGCCCGCTCGGGCTGGCACGCGCCGGCGCCGCGGGCCTACAAGCTCCCGGGGCAGAACGGCGTCGCGACGCTCAAGATGATGGTGCAGTCGCTGGTCGACGGCGGCCACGCGACGGAGCACGACGGGGTGGTCGCGATGAAGGTCGCGCACATCCTCTGCGGCGGCGTCGCCGGCGCCCCGGCGCCCCGCCCCCCGGCCCCGCAG
>JAEYZO010000083.1 GCA_023428035.1 Pseudomonadota bacterium
CGGCTGAGAGGAGGGAAGGTCCCCGTGTCATCAAGCTTCAAACGCGCTCTCAACCTCGCCGCGCGCGGCGCGGTGGGTCCGCTGGCGCTGGCCTACAAGGCCGAGACGGCGCTGCTCCGGGGCGAGCGCGCGGTGCAGGTGTTCCAGGGCTACTCCCAGGCCCTCGCGATGATCCCTGGGGTCACCGGGCAGTTCGTGCGCCGGGCCTTCTACGCCGCGGTGGTCACCGAGTGCCACGAGGACTCCTGCGTGCAGTGGGGGACGATCTTCTCCAACCCCGACGTGACGATCTCCCGCGGGGTGTACGTCGGCGCACGGTGCACCATCGGCCGGGCCGTGCTGGCCCCCCACGTCACCATCGGGTCCAACGTCGACATCCTCTCGGGCAAGAACCAGCACGGCTTCGACGACCCCGACGTGCCCGTGCAGGAGCAGCCCGGCCGCTACGAGCGCGTGCACATCGGCGAGAACACCTGGCTCGGCAACGGCGCGGTCGTCATGGCCGACGTGGGCGCGCGCTGCGTGGTGGCGGCGGGCGCGGTGGTGGTCGACCGCGTGCCCGACGACTCGATCGTGGGTGGCAACCCCGCGCGGGTCATCAAGCGCCGAGACCCGGTCACCCGGCAGTGGGTCAAGCCTTCGTGAGGGTGCTCGCGCTCACGCACCGCACGCCCTTCCCGCCCGACAAGGGCGACAAGATCCGCACGCACCACCTGCTCACCCGAGTGGCCCGCGAGGCCGAGGTGCACCTCGTCGCCTTCGCCGAGCCCCCCTCGGACCGGGCGCACGCCGCGCGGCTCCGCAGGCACTTCGCGTCGGTCACGCTCCTCCCCCTCGACGCGCGGTTGCAGAAGGCCCTCGCGCTGCCGTGGGCGCTGTCGTCGCGCCCCCTCACCCTGCCCGCCTTTGACACCCCGGCGATGCGCCGCGCCGTCGACGACGTCGCGCGCGGGGTGAAGCCCGACGTGGTCTTCGCCGAGAGCACCAGCATGGCGCCGCACGCCCTGCGCCACCCCGAGCTCCCGCTCGTGATGGACTTCGTCGACGTCGACTCGGCCAAGTGGCGCGCCTACGCCGAGCGCTCGAGGCCCCCCGCGCGGCAGGTCTACGCGCGGGAGGCGACGACGCTCGAGCGCTTCGAGCGCGAGGTGGCCCAGCGCGCGGCGGTGTCGGTGATCACCGCGCCGCGGGAGAAGGCGCTCCTCGACGCGATCGCGCCGGGGTGCGACGTGCGAGTGCTCGAGAACGGCGTCGACACCGATTACTTCACGCCCGCCCCCTCGCCCGCGCGCGAGCCCTCGGCGGTGTTCTTCGGCGCGATGGACTACCACGCCAACGTCGAGGCCGCGGTCTTCCTCGCGCGGGAGGTGATGCCTCGGCTGCGCGAGCGCTTCGGCCGATTTCGCCTGGTGATCGCGGGCTCGAAGCCCGCCCCCGAGGTGCGCGCGCTCGCCTCCGACGACGTGGTGGTCACGGGCTACGTCGACGACATCCGACCGTGGGTGCGGGGCTGCGCCGTGTGCGCGATCCCGCTGCGCGTCGCGCGCGGCGTGCAGAACAAGGTGCTCGAGGCGATGGCGATGAGCGTGCCGGTGGTGTGCTCCCCCGCGGCGGCCGAGGGCATCGACGCCGTGCCTGGCGACCACCTCGCCGTCGCCGACTACGGCTACGACGGCCGCCACGTCGCCGAGGCCGTCGCCAGCCTCGTCGAGCACCCTGATCTCGCGGAGTCCCTCGGCGCGGCGGGGCGGGCGCGGGTGGTCGAGCGCTACGGCTGGGAGCCCAAGGCCCGAGCGCTCAGCGCGATCCTCCGCGAGGCCGCGGCGCGGCGGTCATAGACCGAAGCGCGCGCGGACGGTGCGGCGCTCCTCGGCGTCGAGGGTCACCGCGAAGGCGCCGGCGACGTAGACCACGAGCACGCCGAAGCAGGCGAGGGCCATCGCGAGGAGGTTGCCCTTGAGGCCCTGGCGCTCGGCGAGCCAGAGCACGCCGTAGGCGGGCACCAGCGGCGGGAGCGTGCGGACGAAGGTGTTGAGGACGTGCCCGACGTACGAGGTGCCCAGACGTCGGCAGACGTACCAGGGCATCACGAAGATCCCCGTCACCGCCGCGGGGACGAAGGTCGCGAACGCCACGCCCTCGATGCCCAGGCTCGTGCGCACGAGCACGACCGAGAGCACGAGGTTGACGACCCCCTCGGCGACGGTGATGCGCGCCGGCTTCGACAGCTCACCGAGGCCCTCGAAGATCGGCCGCGCGAGGCCGCGACCGGCGACCTGCACCACGAAGGCCAGGGCCAGCCAGCGCAGCACGGGGTAGCCCCGGGCGCCGCGCTCCGGGTCGAGCCAGATCGAGAGCACCGCCTCGCCCCACACCAGGAACACCAGCGTCACGGGCGCGACGAGGCACATCACGGCCTTGTTCCCGAAGCGCCAGAGCGCCTGCATCGAGTCGACCTCGCCGCGCTTGGCGGCGGCCGACACGCCGGGCATCAGCACCAGCGTGGCCTTGTCGAGCGCGTCGCGGGCGTAGTCGACGAGCCGCAGCGGGATCACGTAGTAGGTCACCGCGCCGGGGCCGCGGGCCTGCGAGATCACGAACTCGTCGGTGTAGTTGATGAGCTTCTCGCTCAGGGTGAAGAGGAACGACTGCGTGCCGAAGGTGAAGAGCTGCCGCAGCCGGTCGCGGCGGTAGAGCTTCAGGCTCAGGCGCAGGTAGGGCAGCTCCCGCTTCGCGAAATACATCGCGAGCGCCTGCTCGGCGATGAGCGAGCCCATGGTGATCGCGCCGATCCACACCACCGTGGGGCGCCATACGAGCGCGGCGACGGTGAGCGCCGTGCGTACCAGGAGCAGCGCGAAGTTGTAGCCGTTGAGCAGGTCGAAGCGCTCGAGGCCCATCAGCACGCCGCCGTAGACCGAGCCGGGGAACTGCACGAGCAGGCCCACCCCGGTCATCAGCAGCATCGCGCGCGCCTCCCACGCGTGCTCGGCCGGGATGCGGAACAGGTGCGGCAGCGGCAGGACGAGCGCGGCGGCGAGGGCGAAGCACAGGAGCCCGAAGGCCAGGTAGATCGCGAAGATCGTCGAGGTGGTCTCGTTGAGCGCGTCGCGCTCCCCGCCGGCGTGGTGCTCGGCGACGAACTTCACCACCGCGGCGCCGAGGCCGAAGTAGAGGATCCCCGAGTAGCCCATCAGCCCCGAGACGAGGGCGATGATCCCGTAGCCGACGTCGCCCAGGCGCCGCACGAGGAACGGCGTCATCAACACGCTGATCACGAGCTGAGCCGCGAGAGCGAGCCACTGCGACGAGACGTTTCGGATGATCCGGCGGAGGTCCATGCGGGCCGTGAAAGGAGCCCGGGACCCTACACGACCCCGACGCGCTGTGACAGCACGACCGCGGGCCGCGCGCCGAAGCTCACTCCGAGCGTCGGTAGTTCGGGGCCTCCTCCGTGATGATCACGTCGTGCACGTGGCTCTCCTTGAGCCCGAGCGCCGTGGCCTTCACGAACCTCGCGCGGGTCTGCATCTCGCCGATGGTGCGGCAGCCCGTGTAGCCCATCGACGAGCGCAGCCCGCCGACGAGCTGGTACACGTTCGACGAGAGGCTCCCGCGGTAGGGCACCCTCCCCTCGATGCCCTCGGGCACGAGCTTCTCGTCGGCGGCGCCCGCCTGGCCGTAGCGGTCCTTCGAGCCCTTTCGCATCGCGCCGAGGGAGCCCATGCCCCGGTACATCTTGTACGAGCGGCCCTGGTACAGCACCAGGTCGCCCGGGGCCTCGTCGGTGCCCGCGAAGAGCGACCCGATCATCACCACGTCGGCCCCCGCCGCGATGGCCTTGGCCACGTCGCCCGAGTACTTCACGCCGCCGTCGGCGATCACCGGGATCCCCCGGGGGCGCGCGACCTTCGCGCAATCCGAGATCGCCGTCACCTGCGGGACGCCCACGCCCGCCACCACTCGGGTCGTGCAGATCGAGCCCGGGCCGATGCCGACCTTGATCGCCGAAGCGCCCGCCTCGATGAGCGCGAGGGCCGCCTCGGGCGTCGCGATGTTCCCCGCGATCACGGGCACCTCGGGGTGCGCCGCGCGGGTCGCTCGCACCGCGTCGAGGACGCCCTTCGAGTGGCCGTGCGCCGTGTCGACCACGATCACGTCGACGCCCGCGTCGACCAAGCGCCGCGCGCGCTCCTCCCGGTCTGGGCCCGGGCCCACCGCCGCCGCGACGCGGAGCCTCCCTCGGGAGTCCTTGCACGCGCCCGGGTAGCGCTCGGCCTGGAGCAGATCGCGGATCGTGATGAGCCCCACGAGCGCCCCGGTCTCGGGGCTCACCACCAGGAGCTTCTCGATCCGGTGCTTGTGGAGCAGGGCCCGTGCGTCGTCGGCGCTCACCGTCGGCGGCACCGTGACCAGCCGCTCCCGCGGGGTCATCACGCGACCGACGGGCTGGCCGAGGTTCGTCTCGAAGCGAATGTCCCTCGCGGTGAGGATCCCCACCGGCCGCCCGCCCTCGACCACGGGCAGTCCCGAGATGTCGTTCGCGCGCATGATCCCCACGGCGTCTCGGAGCACCGCGTCGGGGCCCACCGTGAGCGGATCGACCACGATGCCCGACTCCGCGCGCTTCACCTTCTCGACCTCGAGGGCCTGCTCCTCGGGGCTGAGGTTCTTGTGCAGCACTCCCATACCCCCCTCGCGGGCCATCGCGATGGCCGTGCGGGCTCCGGTCACCGAGTCCATCGCGGCCGAGATGAGCGGCACGCCCAGCTCGACCCCCTCGACCAGCCGCGTGCGGGTGTCGACGTCCTTGGGAAGCACCTCGCTGTACGCGGGCACGAGGAGCACGTCGTCGAAGGTCAGGGCCTCGCGCAGCGGTTCTTCAAGCATCGTCGCTCCGGGGTCGAGAGTCGCCCCCTTGTTCTGGGGCATCGAAGTCACGGGGAGAAAGCGTAGACACGCTCTCGCAACGCAAAACAAGTTCTGCCATAGTCGGCCTCGACATGGTTCGACCCGCCTCAGGTGTCTCGATCACCCCCAGACTCTTGCTTTCCGCGGTGTTCGCCTTCGCGATGGGCTGCGGCGCAGACAACCCCTCCATCGCGCTTCCCGAAGAAGACGCGGGCGACAACGACGCGACGACCGTCGAAGACGCGACGGTGCCGAGCTTCGACATCCCGACCGTCGACCGCTTCACCCCGGTCGACAACGGCATCGTCGACACCGGCCCCCGCGACACCGGCAGCCCCCCCGACACCGGCCCCCGCGACACGGGCACTGACACGGGCGGGAGCACGGGAACCTGCCCTTCGGCCTGCGCGACCAGCTCCGACTGCAACCCCTGCCGCGCGACCACCGACCCGCCCGACTTCGTCTACTGCTGCATGAGCGGCATCTGCATCCCGCAGACGGGGATGTGCATGTCGACGATGCCGCCCCCGCCCCCCGACGGCGGCATGGGCGACGGCGGTGATGACGGCGGCGCCCCCGACGGGGGCCTCGACTTCGACGGCGGCGACGGCTTCAGCGCCGACTGATCGGTCAGGGCCCGAAGAGCTCAGGCCCCTCGTAGCGCCGCTCCTCCCCGACCGCGGGGAGCGGGACCCTCACCAGCCCCTCGGGCCGCAAGGCCCCCACCCACACGTCCCCACCCTCAAGCGCAGCGTCGAAGCGGAACCGTACCCGCGACGGCGCGCCGCGGCGCGCGTCGAGCACGGTCGCCTCGAAGCCCGGGAGCCGCACCCGATCACCCGCTCGGAGCGGGTTCGCGGGGTCGCGGAGGAACGACAGCCCCGTCGGCATGAAGAGCTCCCCCTCCGCCGCGGAGAGCTCCAGGGTCTGCGCGTCGACCCGACGCACGAGCACGGGGCTGCGCGTCGCGACCAGAGCCCGCCACGCGCGGGGCATCGCGCAGCCGAGGTCAACGCGCGCGAGGGGGAGGTAGTTCAGGGTCACGATCTCGCCCACGCCGAGCGCCACCTGGGTCACGCCAGCCGATCGGCACGGCGGCGAGGGGCTCTGACGGCGGAGCCTCTCGGCCAGGGCCGCGGTCTCATGGAACCACCAGAGTTCCCTACGGGTTGAGGCCACCGCCATGACGAGGTGAATGAAGGCCAGGGTCACCGCGGCGGCCACCCCGAGCCAGGCGCGAAGCCCACGGGGGCGGCGCTCGAAGGCGCGCGAGATCAGCCACGCGACCACGGGCGCCCATAGCGCCCCGGGTACGAGGAGTAGCCTCCCCGCGGGCTCAACGCTGACGAGCGGGAGGCACCCCAGGAGGGCCGCGCCCGCGAAGGCCCTGAGTCGAGGGCCCTCCTCGCCCTCGGCGCGGGCCACCGACGCGTGGAGCGCCACCCCGAGCGCCGCGAGCGCGACGGCCCAGCGCGTCAGGGGCGGCGTCCATGTGACGCGGGTGAGCCACTCTGCGGGGAGGGCGTAGACGAGGTCGACGAGGAGCGCGCCGAACCGGGAGGGCGCGCCCGAGAGCCATCGCGCGGGGTCAACGAGGGGATCGACGTAGGAGGCGGTCGCGCGAGCGCCATAGCCGAGGGCCCGCGCCAGGGCGAGCGTGAGTGCGATCGGAGCGAGCGCCGCGCCCGCGCTCCACCAGGGTCGCGTCGACGCGCCGCGGGAGGAGAGCGCGACGAGGACGACGGCGGGGGCCCAGGCGAGAGCGTACTCGCCCGCGAGCGAGGCGAACGCGAAGGCGACGACGGAG
>JAEYZO010000131.1 GCA_023428035.1 Pseudomonadota bacterium
GCCGCACGACGGACACACCCCGCGGAGCTTGCACGAGAAGGCCACCACCACGTCGTGCCCGCAGCCCGCGCACCGAGCTCGACCGAACCCATGGGCGAGCACCCCGCAGCGCAGGTAGCCACGGAACTCCTCCACCACGTACCGCGGCAGCGGTCTCCCGCCCCTCGCCTCGGCGAAGCGCAGGAAGCTCTCCAGGTGCGTCGACACCACCCGGTGCAGCGCTGAGCTCGTCGGCTCGTGCCGCGCGTAGAGCCCCTCCGCCATCGCGGCGGCCCGAGGGCGTGCCGGGTGCCATGCGCGCCGTGACGAAGCAGGGCGTGATCGTGGCGGCGACGCGCCCTGGCGACCGTGGCGACGACCCGACGACGGCGCATGTCACCGATCGCCCGGTCCGTGTCACCCCTGGTTCCCGGTCTGCGACCACCTTCAGGGTCACCCTCGGTGACCCTCAACCCCATCGCTGACACCCCTGAGGGTCACCGTCGATGACCCTTGGGGTCACCCGCGATGACCCTGAACCCCATCGCCGATACCCCCGAGGGTCACCGTCGATGACCCTTGGGGTCACCCGCGATGACCCTGAACCCCATCGCTGACACCCCTAAGGGTCACCCGCGATGACCCTTGGGGTCACCCGCGATGGCCCTTGGGGTCACCCGCGATGGCCCTGAGGGTCACTCGCGATGACCCTCGACCCCATCGACGACGACCTTCGACTCCATCTTCGTCGATTTCACGCACCCTCCCCGCCCCCCTCTCGATGAGGCCCCCCGCGCGCCGAGCTCCGCGCGCGGAGGTGCCCCATGAACCACAACCCGTCTCCCGCTCCCGCTCCCGCTCCCGCCAACCCCGACGCTCCCGCCCGCCTCGCGGCCTTCCGCCGTGTGGCCGACGACGCGCTCCGACGGCGCGTCCCCTGGCTGCCGCTCCCCGCGCGGCGCGAGCTCGCCGATGAGGTGATCGCTCGCGTGTTCGCCCTCGGCCGCTTCGACGCCGACGAGTCCGTCGACACCCTCCGCGGCTTCGTCCGCGACGTCGCCGACAAGGTCGCCAAGGAGCACCGTCGCAAGGAACGCTCCCGCCGCGAGTGGGTCGACTTCGCCCACGAGCGACCCAGCAACGATGACCGACCCGTCGACGCCGCGAGCCCCTGCCCGCGCGCCTCTCCCACCGTCGAGCCGATCCTCGCCGTCGCGCTGGAGTCCCTGCCCGAGCGCCACGCGACGCTCCTGCGCCTGCGCTACGTCGACGACGCGAGCTTCGACGAGATCGCCGCCGCCATCGGCCTCCACCCCCGCGCGGCGTCGCGTCTGCACGAGGAGATCCTCTCGGGTCTGCGCCGCTCGCTCCGCGTGAAGAACGCCCCTCGGTGATGCCCCCGGACGAATTCGTGTCCGAGAAAGCGCCCTCGCGTCAGTAGCCCCTCGTCCCCCACGCGGTCCCCGCTTCCCCACAACGTCTGTCACCAAAGGAGTCGAGCCATGTCCAGGCCGATCCCCAAGCCCAGGGAGCCCGAGGCTCCCGCCCCTGCGCAGGTGATGCCCGACGAGGCCATCACCCTCATCCGCGCCTCGTCCGCCGTGGACGTGCGCATCCTCCCCGACGTGCCCGCCGGCTTTCGCGGCGCGCCCCTCTCGATGCGCGCCGCGCACGTCGAGTGGGTCGCCGAGAATGACCGCGCGGAGCTCGTCCGCGCCGCCGACGAGCTCGACGAGCGACGAGACTCCGTCGCCGCCGACCTCGGACGCCTCGCGCCCGACGCCGACGCCCTCGCGGCGCTGCGCGAGCGGGTGGTCGGCACCGGCGACGCGGTCACCCGCCTCGAGGCCCTCACCGTGGCCGCGAAGCAGCAGCACGAGGTCGCCCTCTCGGACCTCAGCCGCATGGTGCGCCGCGCCGCCGAGCGCGTGCGCTTCGACAGCGTCGACGACCCCGAGGTCGCTCGCCGCTACCCGCTCTCCCTGGCGTACGCCTCGCGTCGTAGCGAGACGATCGCCGAGGGCATGGAGCGCCACCGCCGCCAGCGCGAGGCCGCCACGGCCGCCGCGAAGGCGACCCCGCCCGCCGCGAGCGACAAGCCCGCGGAGCAGACCGAGGGCGACAAGCCCAAGGCCTGACCGACACCAGCGACGCACCGCCCGATCGTGGAGGAGACGGGGACCTCTCCTTCCGCGGTCGGGCGACGTCCATTTCGGGGGTGCGCCCTCAGCCGTCGGTGGGCTCGCCGCGATCCGCCGCCGGGGCCTCACCTTCCACGGGTCGCACCGGGCCGACGACGCGGGCGCGCTTCAGCGAGAGCGCCATCTCGTAGAGCTGCGCGAGCTCTTCCAGGCGGCGTGAGACGGCCGCGGGGGACATGTCGACGGTGCGCGACGCCACGCTCAACCCTCCGACGGCGCCGTCAGCGCGGTCAGGTTGCCGATGTCGACGAGGTCCTGCGGGCGGGCGGCGACGCGCTTCATCTTGATCAGACCCTCCACAGACACCACCGGCACTCGCCTCCCTTCCCACTCGACCAGCACTCGCGAGTCCCATACGTCGTCGAAGCTGGGCGACGCGACGATCAGGTCGAGGGTGAGCAGGTCCGGCCCCTCCGCCTTCGACACGCGCAGGATGCGTCGCTCACTGGGGCCGCTCGCGTCGAAGACCATCGGGTCAGCCGGGAGGTCGAAGCCCGCCGGCGCGACCGCGGCCACCGCGCGCGCCTCGTCCTCCGCCCGGATCAACAGGTCGATGTCGCGCGTGAACCGCGGCGCCCCGTGGATCGTGACCGCGATGCCGCCACAGATCGCGAAGTCGACCCCGGCGCGCTGGAGCGCGTCGACCACCCTCTCGGTCTCGGTCTTGAGGTTCAGGCTCACCAGTGGCGAAGCTACCACCGCGTCGCGAGCGGGCGCGCGCCACCATCCGCGGAGGCGTCTGAGGGCGACGAGCCCAAGGCCTGACCGACACCCGCGACGCGCCGCCCGATCGCGGAGGCGGTGTAATGGAGAGCGGTGGCGAAGCCCTCCCTGAAGACGCTCCTCGCGGCGCCCGCGGCGCAGCTCACGCTGAGTTCGTACAAGCTCGCGGAGGTGCCCGAGGCCGTGCGCGAACACCGCGGGCTCACGCACCTCGGGCTGCAAAGGAACCAGCTCCGCGAGGTGCCGGAGTGGATCGCGGAGCTCACGGCGCTCACCTCGCTCTACCTCGGCGACAACCCGCTGGCGTCGCTGCCCGACGCGGTGGGAGCGCTCCCGTCGCTCGAACGCCTCGTCCTCGACGGCGCGCCCCTGACCGCGCTCCCCGAGGGCCTCTCACGCAGCCCGATGCGCTTCCTTCACCTCGACCGAATGACCGCGCTCGATTGGGACCAGGCCTTCGCGGTGCTCTCGCGCTGCCCGCGCCTGTCCTCGCTCACGCTCAACCAGAACCCGGCGATCACCGAGCGCCTCGACGGCCTGCGCGCGCTCACGGGGCTGCGGAGCGTCTTCTTCTCGGACTGCGCCCTCACCGCGGCCCCGACCGTGCTGTCAGAGATGCCGTGGCTCGTCGAGGTGTCGTTGGCGAACAACCCCATCGAGCGCGTGCCTGACTCGCTGCTGCGGTCACCGTCGCTGCGGGTGCTCACGCTCGCGAGGACGAAGGTGACGAAGGCGGAGCGTCAACGGATCAAGTCGCTTCGGCCTGACCTCATGGTGCCGTGATCGCGCGAGCCCTTAGAACGACACCGTCGCGCCCGCCGTCGCGCCTCCTGGGAGC
>JAEYZO010000237.1 GCA_023428035.1 Pseudomonadota bacterium
CGCCCTGCCTCTCGCTGCCCATCGACGCCGGTCCCCGCGACGCGCCCCCGACGCCCTGCCTCTCGCTCCCCATCGACGCGGGCGAACGCGACGCCACCCCCACGCCCTGCCTCTCGCCGCTGCCCCCCGACAGCGGCCGCTGAGGCCTCACCCCCGCAGCACCACCACCACGCCCGCGAGGGCGATGCCTACGCCCAGCATCCTCCGCGGGGGCACCGGCTCGCCCGCGAGGCGCGAGAACAAGAGCACGAACACCGCCCCGGTCTGGTTGAGCACCGCCGCCCGCGACGCCGTGCCGTACTTCATCCCGCCCAGCCACAGGATCATCGACACGTAGGTCGCGAGCACCGTCGCGGGCACCGCCACCCGCCACGACGGCTGCGGCCGGAACAATACCAGCGCCTCGCGGCCCTTCCCTCGTACGACCTGCGCCGCGAAGAGGGCGAGGGAGCCCGCGACGAGCCGCACGGTGGTGGCCTCGATCAGCCCGCTGCGGTCGAGGGCGCGCTTGGCGATGACCACTCCGAGCGCGGTGGTCATCACGCCCGAGACGGCGAGGGCGAGGCCCACCCGGTCGACCTTCACGGCCGCGGCGCGGGGCTCGTAGCCCACGAGGGCGAGGCCCGCGACCACGAGGGGGGCTCCGAGGGCGAGGCCCACGCGCGGAGACTCCCCGAGCCACAGGGCCGCGAAGACCATCACCGTGGGCGAGTACGCGCAGTCGGCCACCGCGGCGACGGAGGCGTCGATGCGGCGCAGCCCCGCGAGGAAGAGCGTGTCGGCCACGGCGAGCCCGAGCACTCCGCTGGCGCAGAGGGCGAGCCAGTCGAGGGGGGCGCGGTGCAGGTCGAAGCGCAGCCCGAGCGCGAGCATGGTGAGGAGGAGGAGGGCGGTGGCGAGGGCGTTCTTGAAGAGGTTGAGAGAGACGGCGCCGACGCCGGAGAGACGTCGAAAGAGGAGCACGGCGAGGGCCCACACCACGGCGCAGCCGAGGGCCATCGCGTCGCCGAGGGAGCGCATCGGCGGCGGAGACTACGCGCGGCGCAGAGGGACCGCGAGGGTTGCAATGCCGTGGAGACTCCGGCATTCCAGAGGGGCGCCGCCTTCTTTCTCGGTGTGCGCGCGCGGCGTGGGCGAGGCGTGACGCACTCCGCGACGGACATTCACGCCAGAACGGGAGAAGCGCGTTGACGCTGCTCGACCAATCCTGGGCGGGGAACACCCTCCGCACGTGGCTCCTCGCCCTGGGCGCGCTCTTGCTGACCCGCGTGGCGCTCTGGGCGATGCGGGGCTTCCTCGAGCGCCGCGCGGCGCGCCTCGCGAGCCTGACCAGCACGAAGCTCGACGACCTCGCGGTGGCGGTGCTCCAGACGACCCGCAGGTGGTTCCTCTGGGCGGTGTCGCTGCAGGTGGCGTCGCTGACGCTGCGCCTCGACCCGCGGTGGCAGCGCGGGGCCCACGTCGTCCTGGTGTTCGCGTTCATCGCCCAGGCCGCCCTCTGGGGGGGCGCGCTCATCTCCGAGTCCTCGCGGCGCTACATCGACGGCGACCCCGACGACGAGGAGTCCGTCGCCGCCGAGGGCGCGCGCCGCACCGCCGCGGGCACCGCGAGCTTCGTCGCGAAGGCGGTCCTCTGGGCGGGGCTTTTGCTCCTGCTCCTCGACAACCTCGGGGTGAACATCTCCGCGCTGCTCGCCGGCCTCGGCATCGGCGGCGTCGCCGTCGCGCTGGCCCTGCAGAACATCCTGGGAGACGTCTTCGCCTCGGTCACCATCGCCATCGACAAGCCCTTCGTCGTGGGCGACTTCATCGCCATCGACGACTTCCTGGGCACCGTCGAGCGCGTGGGGCTCAAGACCACGCGGTTGAAGTCCCTCCACGGAGAGCAGCTCGTGTTCTCCAACGCCGACCTGCTCCGCTCGCGGATCAAGAACTACAAGCACCTCGCCGAGCGGCGGATCGTGTTCACCTTCGGGGTCACCTACCAGACCTCCGCCGACGACCTCGAGCGCATCCCCACCCTGGTGCGAACCATCGTCGAGGCCGGCGAGGGGCTGCGCTTCGACCGCGCGCACTTCAAGTCCTTCGGCGCCTCGTCGCTCGACTTCGAGGCCGTCTACTACGTCTCCGCCCCCGACTTCGGCCTCTACATGGACCGTCAGCAGGCCATCAACCTCGCCCTGATGCGCGCCTTCGCCGACCGCGGGATCGAGTTCGCCTACCCCACCCAGACCCTCTTCGTGCAGCGCCAGCCCGAGGCCCAGCCCCGCCGCCGCTTCGACGGCGAGGCCATGGCCTGAACCGCTCCCCTCGTCGCACACTCCCGCGATGCCCCGCCGCGAGACGCCCCGACGCTGGCCCCGCGCGCTCGCGGTCCTCGCCCTGCTCACCCTCACCGGGGTGTTCCTCCTGCGGCGCGGGCTGAGCCTCGAGCCCCACCACTCGCTCCGCGCCCCGTCGGCCACCTTGAGCGAAGAGCTCGCCAACGAGGCCGACGTGGTGCTCGCCCGCCCCCGCGACGTCCCCCAGGCCATCGACCGCGCCCTCTCGCTCACGGGCCGCTCGCTGCGCTTCGGTCTGTGGCACCGGGGCTCCTCCCGCTTCTCCGTAGAGCCCCGCGAGGGCCACTGCGTCGAGTACGCCAACCTCTTCGCCGCCCTGGTGCAGCGCTGGGCGAACACCCACGCCGTGCCCGCTCGGGCCTGGGTGGTGCGCTCCCGCGCGCGCTTGTGGGGCCAGCGGGTGCCGCTCCCGGGCTGGGCCGACCACGACTGGGTGCTGGTCACCCACCGCGACGGCCGCCGCTGGATGATCGACCCGACCTTCTCCGACCTCTGGCTGGGCGAAGACCTCACCCTCGCCGTGCTCGACCCGCCCCGCGCGCCGCGGTGAGCGGGTCAGCGCTTGCTGCTCTCGAAGTGCGCCACGTCGATGAGCACCGCGGCGGCGAGCGCGACGAGCTTCCACCGGTCGGGGGCGTCGGGCTCGAAGTCGACGGTGTAGTTGTCCGCGTCGCTGAAGGCCTCGGTGAGGAACCCCGACCAGCGCTTCTTGATCACCGCCATGAGCCTGCCCTCGCCGTGGAGCTCGAAGGTCCAGGGGCGCCAGAACGCGCCGCGGAGCTCGCCGATGGAGCGCCCGTAGGCGTCGTCGACGTCGTAGCGCGCGGCCACCCAGCTCCAGCGCCGGCGGATCACCACCAGCGGCCGCTCGTCGGCGTCGAGCACCTGCAGCTCCGGGAAGATCCACCGGAACGGCCGCACGAGGCGCAGCGCGAGCGTGCCGCGGGAGATGTCCTCCACGTGCGAGGTGAAGGGCCGCATCGGCCCGAGCATCAAGCGCCGGATGATCTCCCACACCCCCGCGGTCTGCTCGACGACGTGAAAGGCCGCGCCGCCCGCCCCCTTGCGGAGGATCGCGTACTCGTTCGGCACCTCCCAGCCCGTGAGCATCTCGAGCCAGCGCCGTCGCTGCTTCACCGCGAGGCCCGTGAGGCCGTTGAACCTCCGCGCCGCCGCGTCGAGCTCGCCCGTTCGCGCGAGCCCCGCGTCGCGGTAGGGCGCCGCGAGGGCGTTGTCCATCCGTCGCAGCCCCGCCGCCGCGGCCTTGAGCGCGGGCAGGTCGGGCAGCGAGGCCATCACACCGCGACACAGGGCGCAGGTCGCCACCCGCGGCGAGGCGTCAGGCGCGTAGCGCATCTCGGTGAGCGAGGCGCCGTCGCAGCGCGGGCACTGCGCGCGGGAGCCCACCGCGCCGTCGGTCACCGCGTCGAGCGCGGGGAGGTCCTCCCGCGTGCCCACCATCGCCGCGAGCTCGCCGGGGTCGAACCACACCGCGCGGCACTGATCGCAGAAGTCCACGGTCATGCCCTGCTCCAGGCGGAGCTCCCCCATCTCGCTCGGGCACCGCGGGCAGCGCACGCTCACCCGCCGCGCAGCCGCTCGAGCTCGGCGCGCAGCCGCGCCACCTCAGCGAGGGCCTCCTGCTCGCGAGCCCTCACCCGCTCGGTCTCCGCGCGGGCGGCCTCCTCGGGCGTGGGCCAGAGCGACGTGCCTTCTTCGTCGTCGGCGACGCGCAGGCGCATCCCTTCGTCGGTGACGACCAGCCAGGCCGAGAGCTCGTCGCTGTAGGCCGGACCGTCGCCCGCGTAGGTCTGCACGAAGCGGCCGTGGCGGTCGCGGCGCCACACCTGGAGCGCGAAGGGCCCTCCCGTGGTCGAGGGGCCGAAGCGCATCGGGTCGAAGACCCACAGCTCCGTCGCGCCGCAGGCGGCGTAGCGGTCGGGGTTGTCGAGGTAGTCCTTGTCGGCGGTGCGCTCGCTGACGACCTCGACGGCGAGGCGCGGGGGAGCGCTCCCGGGCTCCCAGAGGCAGAGGCTCGTCGCGTCGGCGGGGAGCGCGGGAGACACCACGCACAGGTCGGGGTCGACGCCGGTGTTGGCGCGCGCGCGGTCCCACCGGACGGCGATGTTGCGGTGCAGCGAGGCGTCGAGGCCGCGACGCGCGACCCACGCGACGAGGATGAGCTTGAGCAGGTCGATGCAGCGGTCGTGCAGGGGTGTCTCGGGCACGCCCTCCTCCTCCAGCAGCCAGCGCTCGCTGACGAGGGGGACGCTTCGCACCACCTCGACGGACGCGGTCGCTCCCATGCGCCCGACGCTACCACGCCGCGACGTCGGTCGGCCCGGTGTGGTACTCGCGGTGTCCATGAGCGAGACGACGCCGAAGCTCGAGGTCGAGGTGGTGAGCGACGTGGTGTGCCCGTGGTGCTTCCTCGGAAAGCGCCGCTTCGACAAGGCCGCCGCGGCCTTCGCCGACCGCGCCACGGTCACGCGGCTGTGGCAGCCGTACCAGCTCTCCCCCGACCTGCGCCCCGAGGGGGAGCCCTACCGCGCCTACCTCGACAAGCGCCTCGGGGGCGCCGCGCGGGTCGAGGCCTCGTGGGAGCGCCTGCGGATGTTCGGCCGCGAGGAGGGGATCGACTTCGGCTTCGAGAAGCTCGCGACGATGCCCAACACCCACCACGCGCACCGTCTGGTGGTGCACGCGCAGAAGAAGGGCGACCCCGCGCTCACCGACGCGGTGGTCGAGGCGCTCTTCACGGCGCACTTCTGCGAGGGGAGGGACATCGGCGACCGCGCGGTGCTCGCGGAGGTGGGGGCGGCCCAGGGGATCGACCGCGCCGAGCTCGACGCGATGCTCGCCGACGACCAGTGGGGTGACGTGGTGCGGGGCGAGGGGGAGATGATGCGGCTGCTGGGGGTGCCTGTG
>JAEYZO010000241.1 GCA_023428035.1 Pseudomonadota bacterium
GTCACCGCCACGACCGCGCCCGACCCTCGCGCGACGCCCGACCCTCGCGTCACGCTCACCCCCGCGGAGGAGAGCCGCCCGGTGACGCAGCGGTGGTGGTTCTGGACCGGCGTGGGCGTCGCGGCGACGGGAGTGGCGGTGGGGATCATGGCGGCGGCGGGGGTGTTCAACACGCTCGCGCCGGCGCCCGATGGGCTGAGCTACTCCGTCGACGCGCTGCGGGGGCGCTGAGCGCGCGTGGTAGCGTCGTGGCGATGAGCGGCGACGCGGCGAGTCGAGTCGATCTCGTGGTGCCCGTGCCCGAGACGAGCGCGGGGTGGGCGCTCGACGACGACGAGGAGCGTATGCCCGAGAGCCCGCTTCAGGCGGCGATCTGCGACCTGCTCAAGGCGATCCTGTCGTACTGGTGCGCGCGCCGCGGCGCCGACGCGCTGGTGAGCGGCAACATCGCGCTGCGGTGGGACAAGGCCCGTCCGCGCAACGGCGTCGACCCCGACGTGTACCTGGTGGAGCCGGCGCCTCCGCTGGGGCTGCGCGAGAAGAGCATCCGCACGTGGGTGAAGGGGCACCACCCGCCGCGGGTGGCCGTCGAGGTGGTGAGCGAGCAGACCGCGGCGACGGACTACAACGACAAGCCCGCGCGCTACGCACTGAGCAAGACCCGCGAGGTGTGGGTCTTCGACCCGCTCCTGCTCGGGCCCGACGACGCGGGCGGGCCGTATCGCCTGCAGGTGTGGAGGCGCCTCCCGCGCGTGGGGCTGCGCCGCGTGTACGCGGGCGAGGGGCCCGCGCGCAGCGAGGAGCTCGGCGCGTGGCTGGTGCTCACCGACGACGGGACGCGGCTGCGGCTGAGCGACGACGCCGAGGGCACGGCGCTCTGGCCTACAGAGGCAGAGGCCGAGCGCGCGGAGAAGGAAGCGGCCCTCGCGCAGGTCGAGGCCGAGCGCGCGGAGAAGGAAGCGGCCCTCGCGCGGGTCGAGGCCGAGCGCAGGGAGAAAGACGCGGCCCTCGCGGAGCTCGCGGCGCTGCGAGAGGCGCTGGCGCGGCGAGGGTGAGGGGCTGGGCTCAGCGCGCCGACGGCTTCGCGCGCGGGACGAGGCTGTGGATCATCCCCGTCAGCGCGAGCGCCCAGGCGGCGAGCGCGACGTAGACCGAGACCCGCGGGATCGCCGCGAGGAAGGGCGCGTCGACGGCGCGCGCGAGGCGCCCGGTGCAGACGGTGTACATCCCGAGCGGGAACACCGCGCCCCAGTACAGCGGGTCGTACCGCAGCGGGAAGCGCTTGTACCCGTGGCGCCACACCCCGAGGATCACCAGCATCGGGATCCACCACGTCGCGGTGGCCCACCAGAGCAGCGTGAACCCCCGCACGAAGGGCAGCGTCTGCGCCAGCACGGGCGAGGCGGGCGCGGCCGCGATGAGCGCGGTGCCGGCGAGCGTCGAGATGGCCGCGGCGCCCATGTTGATCCAGTAGGGCGGCGCGAGGTCCGACGGGCTGAGCGGGAAGAAGGTGTAGCGGTAGAAGATCAGGCCGATGATCCAGAGGTAGAGCATGCCCCCGCCAAGCCACATCGCGAGGCTGAAGAAGAGCAGAGGCGGCGCGTGCGGCGCGAGGCGAGGCGCGAGCTGCGCGCCCAGCGTGGCGACGGCCTGCGCGGCGACCACGGCGAGGAGCCATCCGCCGTTGATCCCCTCGGCGAGGGGGGGCTTCGTGGGCTTGATGGTGAGCGCCGCGATGATCGTGTAGGTGAGCGCGGCCCACAGCGCGACGCCCAGGATCCACAGGGCCAGGGCGACGCGCGGCGCCCCGCCGAGCAGGAGGCACTGCGAGCCGAGCACGCAGGTCGCCGCGACGGCGGTGAAGAAGCCCACGCAGCGGCCGTGGTGGAGCAGGTCGGCGAGCACCTCGCCGCGGTGGCGCGCGACCCGCGCGAGGGCGAGCGCCCAGAGCGCGAGGTAGAACGGGACGTTCAGCGCGAAGAGCGCGAGGGAGACGGTGCGTAGGCCGACGAGGTCCGCCGCGAGGGAGACGATGCCCGTGGCCATGACCAGCGCGAAGTACGCCGGGTGCATCGTCGCCAGGGGTGATGGGGCCGTGGGCGCCGGGGGCTCCATCGCGGCTCAGAGGTAGCGAAGGAGCCCGAGGTTGAGCAGCAGGCAGGCGGCGCTCGCCGCGAGGCCGGGCCACACCACCGACGAGTCTCCGCCGAGCCAGGCGTTCATCGTCGCCGTGAGCAGCCAGAGCTGCAGCACCACGAGCACGAGCGCGAAGCACAGCACGCCGTAGACGACGGTGACCCGCTGCTGACGGGAGAAGCGTTGGCGCGGCTCCATCACAGGTTCCTCGTCTCGACGCCCACGGCGTAGACCTGGTCGCCCTCGGTCTCGAGGGTGATGCGGGGCAGCGGGCGCGGCGGAGGCCCGGCGATGTTCCTCCCCGTGCGGAGGTCGAAATAGCCCTCGTGGCAGGGGCAGTGGAGCACGCCCTCGGCGATCCGGGGCACCACCGCGCACGACAGGTGCGTGCAGGCCTGGCTGTACGCCACGAGCGCGCCGTCGGTGAGCCGCACCACGAGGCAGGGGTCGTGCTCGCCGGGGTAGTTGAACATCCGCGCGGAGCCCGCGGGGAGCTCGCTGAGCGACGCGACCGCCACGCGGGGGGGCGCCGCGCGGCGGCTGCGCACGAGGTCCTGCGCGGCGATCCATCCCTGCCCGGCGACGAAGGCCCCGCTGGTCAGCACCAGGAACTTCGCGAAGTCGCGCCGCGCGACGAACTGGTCCTGCGACCAGTCGATGGGAAAGTCCTGCCGCCACTGCGGCTGCGCGGCGAGGGGTCGCCCGTCGGGCGCGACGGTCACCTCGTCGGGGTCGCGCGCCGGCGCGTAGGGGTCGGCGGGGGCCGTGCCCGTGAGCCCCTCGCGCCCGGCGGAGTCGAGCCTCGGGTCGAGGGTGAGGTCGGCCTCGAAGCGCCTCTGCGGGTCTTGCACCATCTCAGACCTCCACCTCGGCGAAGGGGTCGAGCTCGGCGGGCTCCGCGCCGCCCTGCGAGGGCAGCACCCGCAGGCGTACGGCGCGGGGCCCCGCGCGGTCTTCCATCGCGGCCGTCACGTCGACCCGGGCCGGGAGCGCGTCTCCCCGCGGGACCATCACGTTCACTCGCGTCGTGATGGTCTGCGCGCCGAAGCGGAAGGTGTTGGTCGGCGTCGACTGCGGCCGCAGCGCGCGGATCTGCTCGCGGGTGCCGAAGAACAGCGCCTGGCTCGGGCAGCCCGTCGCGCACATGGGCCTGCGCCCGACCGAGGTGCGGTCGTAGCACATGTCGCATTTCATCATGATGGCCCGGTCGACGTAGAGCTCGGGCACGCCGAAGGGGCAGGCCACCACGCAGTTTCCGCACGCGATGCACCGTGGTTTGCGCGCGCTCTGCACCACGCCGTCGGGGGTGCGCTTGATCGCGTCGGCGGGGCAGACCTCGGCGCAGGTGGGCTGCTCGCAGTGCATACAGACCACGGGCACGGTCTGCACGCTCTGGGCGCGGTCGACGAACTCCAGGTGGATCATCGACTCGCCGCGGTGGGTGTCGCACTCGCTGCACGCCTGCACGCAGGCCTGGCAGCCGATGCAGCGGGTGGGGTCGACGAAGAACTCGAGGTGCGCGGGTACGGGCATCGCGGGCCTACTGCTGCGGCTCGAGCCGCGCGGCGTAGTCCGGCGGGCCCTCGGCCTTTCGGACGCGGCACGCGCAGACCTTGTACTGGGGGATCTTGCTGATCGGGTCCTGGGCGGCGACGGTGAGCCGGTTGGCGCTCTTGTCTCCGGCCCAGTGGTACGGGATGAAGATCGTGTCGGGCCGGATGGTGGTCACCACCATCGCGCGGAGGGTGAGGGCGCCCCGGCGGGTCTCGCACACGGCCCATTCGCCGTCGGCGATCCCGAGGCGCTCGGCGAGGCGCGGGTGGAGCTCGATCCGGGGCTCGGCGTACTGCTTCACCAGCGGGCCGATGCGGCGCGTCTGCGTGCCCGAGAGGAACTGGCTCACCACCCGCCCCGTCGTGAGGAACAGCGGGAACTCCTCGGAGACGTCATCGACGGGCGTGCGGTAGTCCGCGACGTTGAAGCGCGCCTTGCCGTCGGGGAAGTAGAAGGGCCCGGCGCCCTTCGCCACGGGGTTGTAGCTGCCGCGCTCGAAGAGCCGCGGGGTGCCCGGGTGGTCGGGCGTCGGCGCTCCCGTCGCGGGGTCTTCGGCGTAGCAGGGCCAGAAGACCCCCATCTGCCGCTCGATCTTCTCGTAGGTGATGCCCGAGTAGTCCGCGACGCCGCCCTTGCTCGCCACGCGCAGCTCCTCGAAGATCTCGCGGGGGCCCGCGAAGGTGAACCCGTGGGGGCGGCCGAGAGCGCGCGCGAGGTCCTGGAGGATCACCCAGTCGCGCCTCGCCTCTCCGGGGCAGTCGACGGCCTTGTTGATCTTGATGACCCGACCCTCGACCTGGGTGACCGTGCCTTCGTCCTCTTCCTGCAGGCTGCCTGGGAGCACGAGGTCGGCGTGGCGCGCCGTGTCGTTGAGGAAGAAGTCGATGGCGACGAAGAACTCCAGCTTGTCGAGGGCGCGCGCGATGAACGCGTTGTCGGGGAGCGAGATCTTCGGGTTGAAGCAGATCGCGATCAGCCCCTTGATCTCGCCGGCGTCGATCTTGCGGAACATCTCGTAGGCGTCGACGCCCGGCCCGGGGATGTCCTTCTCGTCGACGCCCCACACCCCGGCGACGTACTTCCTGTGCTCAGGGTTCGAGATGTCGCGCCAGCCCGGGAGCTGGTCGCACTTCTGCCCGTGCTCGCGGCCGCCCTGCCCGTTGGCCTGGCCCACGATGGTGCCGTAGCCGCTCTTGGGCCGGCCGATGCGCCCCGAGGCCAGCACCAGGTTGATCGTCCCGAGGGCGTTCTGCACCCCGTTGGAGTGGTGCTCGATCCCGCGCGCGTGCAGGAGGAAGCTCGACCGCGCCGTGCCCCACAGCTCGGCGGCCTTGCGGATCGAGCGCTCGGGCACGCCGGTGACCTCCGCGGTGCGCGAGGGCGTCCACCCGCGGCAGTACTCCTCGACCTGCTCGAAGCCGACGGTGTGGGCCTCGATGAACTCGCGGTCGACCCACCCCTGCTCGATCATCAGGTGCAGCACGCCCGCGAAGAGCGCAGCGTCGCGCCCCGGGCGCACCGGCAGGTACAGGTCGCAGGTGCGCGCGACGGGGGTGATGCGCGGGTCCTGCACGATGAGCTTCGCGCCCATCTCCCGCGCCTGCCAGAGGTAGTTGGTGGTGATGGGCGAGCACTCGGCGACGTTGGAGCCCGCGACCCAGATCACCTCCGCGCCGACCATGTCGGACCAGGGGTTGGTCGTGCGGTCGATGCCGAAGGCCTTCTTGTTGGCGGCCCCCGCGCTCACCATGCAGAGCCGGCCGTTGTAATCAATGAAGGGAGTCTTCAGGCAGACACGCGCGAACTTGCCGAGGAGGTAGGTCTTCTCGGTGGTGAGGCTCGCGCCGCCGAGCACGCCCACGGCGGCGTTGCCGTGCTCGGACTGCAGCCGCTGGATCTCCGCCGCGGCGCGCGCGATGGCGTCTTCGTAGGGCATCGGGCTGAAGCCCGCGGGGTGCGACGGGTCGCGGCGCAGCGCGGTGAGCAGCCGGTCGGGGTGCGAGCCCTGCAGGTAGCGCTTGACCCCCTTGGGGCAGAGCATCCCGCGGTTGAAGGGGAAGTCCTCCCACGGCTCGAAGCCGATGACCTCGTTGTCGCGCACCTTGAGCTGGATGCCGCACTGCTGGCCGCAGAAGCAGCAGTGGGTCTTCACGAGCCGGTCGGGCTCGTCGCTCGAGCTCGCGCGCACCGAGCCTGACAGGTGCGGCCCGAAGGCGCGGGTGATGGCGAGGTCGTCGACGGGCACCGTGGCCATTGCTCACTCTCCTCTCGAGGTCGCCGGCGCGGCCCACAGCGCGCTCTGCGCGAGGCCGAAGAGGGCCCTGCGGCACCGCGGGCAGACCTCCTGGTAGTGGCCCCCGTCGGCGCCGCCGAGCTCGTAGCGGAACCCGAGGTCGCGCTCCACCGCCTGGAGGTCGCGCACCATGAGCACCGAGGCGAAGGGCGCGTCGCAGCGGCGGCAGCGGGCCTGCTCTCCCAGCGCGCCCTCGTCCTTGTAGAAGGCCACGCCGAGCTGCGCGGGGCGCTGAAAGATGTGGAAGAACTTGCCGAAGGGGAGCCAGAGCAGGGTCACGATCACCGTGACCGCGTGGAGGATCGCCAGGAAGGCGTAGGCGTAGCCCTTCATCCACGTGTAGCTGACGGTGAGCATCAGCCCGGTCACCGCGATGGCGAGGAGCAGCACGAGCGGCAGCACGTCTTCGCCGAACTGCTGCGTGGCCGCCGCGCCGCGGTCGATGAGGCGACGACGGAACGCGAGCATGACCCCGGCGACGAGCAGCAGCGACGCCCAGACCAGGCCGTGGAAGACCACGAAGGCCAGGGCCGAGCCCACGGCGAACTCCCCGGTGGGCCAGCCGAACAGGAACGCGCGGTAGGTGTCGAGGCGGCCCGGCACCGTCTCGAAATGGATCCAGCCCCAGACCAGCGGGAAGGTGATCGCCGCGCCGAGGAGGCAGCCCCACATGATGGCCCAGTGCGCCGCGCCCCGGAGCGTTCCCCGGCGGAAGATGAAGCGGTTGGCGGCGACCTCGACGACGCCCCGCCGCGCGAGCTGGACGAGGTTCGCGCCGAGTCGCCGAGGGGCGAAGAAGGCCCGCCAGCCGCGCCGCCAGTACATGCGCGTGGGCGGCCGCGCGAGCCACATGGTGTAGCGGTAGGTGATGCCGAAGGTCGCGAAGAGCGTCGCGAAGGTGTACCCGACGAGCGCCGCGTCGAAGTGCGCGAGGTTGCGCGAGCCGACGACGATCATCGCCGCGAGCAGAGCGGTCAGCGCGCTCGCCCAGCCGATCGCCCGCGCGCGTGGAGGCGGCGTTCCCATGGCGCTTCGATGCTAATCAGGGGCGCCCTGGATGTGAAGGAAATGTCGTGATCCGTCGTGAGGCCGCGGGTGTAGAGTGCCGCGGCCATGTACAAGCGCTTCGAGTTCGAGGGCGACGTGCACGCGTCGCTGGAGTGCGTGCCGCTGACGGTGCGCCGCAAGCTGGACCTCGCGGGCCTGAAGATCTCCCTCGTGGGGTGGCAGACGCTCAGCCGCGCCGAGCGCCTCGCGCTGTGTCACCTCCCCGTCGACGACGCCGACGAGGTGACGGTCTACCGCGAGGTGTACCAGGGCTTCGCCGACCGGGCGGGGGTGCCGCTGAAGCCCCTCGCGGAGGGGGCGATGACCGACAGGCCCTGGAACGTGAACACCCCTCCGCCCGCGGTGCGGGAGAAGGCCGCGCTCCTCGGTCACGACGTAGACCTCTCGCGCTGGGCCGACCTCGACGAGGAGTCGCGCTACGCCCTGTTCAAGCTGTCAGACCCGAAGAAGGACCCGCGCAAGCTGCGCGCCGCGCTCGACGAGCTGGCGATGACGGGCCGCGACGCGCAGGCGTAGAGCGCCGTGGCCCCCGCGGTGCTCGGGGTGTTCGTCGCGGGCGCGTCGCGACGGATGGGCGGGCGGCCCAAGGGGCTGCTCGCGGCGCCTGATACCGGCGAGCCCATCGTCGCGAAGCTCGCGAGGGTGGGCCGCGAGGCCGGGCTCGAGGTGGCGCTCGTCGGGCGGAGCCCGCAC
>JAEYZO010000290.1 GCA_023428035.1 Pseudomonadota bacterium
TCGGCCTGCGCGGCGCGGCGCTCGCGGCGCCACGCGACGCGCGTCGAGGCGAGCTGGAAGTACGACAGGCCGCACACCGCGGCGGCGAGCACGGGCCCCGCGACGGACTGCGCGGGGGGCGCGCCGAGGGCGATGAAGACCGGGATGGTGGCGAGCGGCCCCGCGACGTGGGCGGCGAGGGCGAAGACCGAGGCGTCGATCTCCTGCCAGGAGCCCGTGAAGTAGGCCCAGAGCGCGGGGGCGAGCCAGAGCGGCGACCAGGGCTGGCCCGAGAGCACCACGAGCCCGAGGCAGAAGGCGCAGTTGTAGAGGAAGAGCGTGGCGATCTGCGCGTCGAAGCCGCGCTTGGAGCGCAGCGCCGCGGGGTGCAGCACGAGGTCGTTGAAGACCATCGCGGCGTAGTACGCCCCGAGGAGGAGGGCGACGCGAAGCGGGGGGATCCCCGTGGCGCGCGCCACGGGCGGGAGCGTGAAGAGCCCGGAGAGGGGCGCGAGCGACGCGCCCATGATGAGCAGGAGCACCGGGCCCCCGGCGCCGATCTCGACGGAGTTCGGGCGATAGCGGGGCCACCAGCGGAGCACGGGCTCACGCGCGTCGGGCGTGGCCGCGGCGTCGCTCATGGGGGACGAGTGTTACCAAAGGGCGACGGGGGCCGACAGTGCCCCGCGTCAGCGCGCGGCGACCGCGGTGATTCCGCGCTCGGACAGGTCCTTGATGTGACGGAGCACGCGGCCGTGGATGCCGTGGAGCAGCAGCTCCGCGGGCACCACCCAGTAGCCCTCAGGGAAGATCGCCAGCGTGTACCAGGTGCTCCCCTCCAGCCGCGTGCGACCGCCGGGCAAGGGGGTGAGCCGGAACTCCCCGCGCCGCGAGACCATGTAGCCCTCCAGGTGCGGGGCGTTGACGTGCCGGTAGGGAGACAGCTCCGACATCGACGGCGGCTGCGAGCGCACGTCGAAGCTCAGCCTCCGCGGGGCCTCCCAGCGGGTGATGGGCTCTACGAACGGACCCGTCGAGAACTCGCAGTAGCGCACGGCCCCGACGCCCTCGCCCACGATGCGCGCGCGCATCGGGTACGCGACGCCCAGCCTGAAGGCCCACTCGGGCGGCGGCGGGAGCTCGGAGAAGCTCACCACGTTGCGCCACACCGCCTCGGGGGGAGCGTTCACCTCGATGGAGGTCATCACCTCTCGCAGCGTGGGCTGCGCGACGGCCGACTCGAGCCCCGCGATGCCAGGGAGGCCGATGAAGAAGCACGCGACAGCGGTGCTCGACCGCGCGTTGCCGAAGCGCAGGATGGCCCACGCCACGCCCGCGCCGATGAGCCCGAGCGTGAGGGCGATGGGCAGCGCCATCACGAGGCAGATGATCCCCTCGACGGCGAAGAGGAGCAGCGAGACGCCCGCGGCGAAGACGGTGATGGCCGCGACGCCGAGGGTCGCGCGCAGCGTGCGGAGCGTGGGGCGGTTGAAGATCAGCGCCGACACCGCGCCCATCGCGAAGGGAGACGCGAAGAACAACGCCGCGCCGTAGGAGCGCAGCGCGTAGACCGAGAACGCGGTCATGGCCCCGCCCAGGATCACCCCCGCGAGGACGGCCTGCACCGAGCGCGCGAGCCCGGCGTCGAGGGGCGGAGCGACGGGGACCTCGGGCGCGGGGCGGAAGGGCGTCGCGGGCGGCGCCCAGCGGGCCTCGGACTTCGAGGGCAAGAGCGACAGCGCCAGGATCACGATGTAGTTCAACACCGGCAGGAGGAAGCCCAGGCCGAGCCACGGGGATTTCCCTGCGTCGGCGGCGCGGCGCACGCTCATCGAGAGGCCCACCCAGAGGAAGGGCAGCGCCGCGAAGCCCAGGAGCGCGTAGGCCGCGGTGGGCGTGGCCAAGGCCGCGCGGTGGCCGTGGCGCATCGAGAGGCTCGGAACGAGGTAGGCCCAGGGCGGCCACACGCGGCCCGTGAAGCCGTAGACGATGGCGTTGTCGAGGGCGTACTTCAGCGCCATCAACAGCGCGCCCGACACGACGTAGTCGCGCTGGTTCACCCGCAGGGCGAGGCCGAACCAGAGCGCGAGCCAGCCGCGCAGGCCCGACGGGCGAGAGGCTTGCCCTTCGTTCATGCCGCGAGGGTCGCGCCGCCGAGAGCGCCGGGTCAACACCGTCGCGGTCGCGCGGCTGACCCTCGACCGTCGGTGCGTCGCGCCGGTACCCTCCGCGCCCTCCGATGGGCGACGCGCCGACATGGAGCTTCCCTTCGACGCGCGAGCTCCTCTCGCTCGCGTGGCCGGTGATCCTCGCGCGGGCGGTGCAGTCGATCGTGGGCTTCGCCGACGCGGCGATGGTGTCTCCGCTCGGCCCCGACGCGCTCGCGGCCACGGGCAACGGCGCGCTCAACGCCTACGCGGTGTTCATGCTCCCGCTGGGCGTCGCGTTCATCGTGCAGAGCTTCTCGGCGCAGCTCCACGGCCAGCCCGACCGCGCGCGGCTGCGACGCTATGGCTGGTACGGCCTGGGCGTCGCGGCGCTCGCCGAGCTCGCGGCGCTCGCGGCGATCCCCGCGGTGCCGTGGCTGCTCTCGAAGGCGGACTACACGCCCGCCGTGCGCTCGCTGATGGGCTCGTACCTCGTGGTGCGGCTGCTGGGCGTGGGCGCGGCGATCGGCACCGAGGCGCTCTCGAACTGGTTCGGGGGCCAGGGCAACACCCGCGTGGGACTCGCGTCGAGCGTGCTGGTGATGGCGCTGAACATCCCGCTCAACCGGGTGTTCATCCACGGGTGGGCGGGGATCCCCGCGATGGGGGTGAGGGGCGCGGCGCTCGCGTCGGTGCTGGCCTCGGTCGCGGGGCTCGCGTACGTGTGCGTGGCCTTTCACCTCGCGGGGAGTGGGGTGCCGAAGGCGGGCTGGCGCTGGGCGGAGTTCCGTCGGGTGCTGCGCTTCGGCCTGCCCAACGGGGTGAACTGGTTCCTGGAGTTCGCGGCCTTCTTGTTCTTCATCGACGTGGTCTTCGCGGGGATGGGTACCGCGGCGCTCGCGGCGCTGATGGCGGTGCTCCAGCTCAACTCCATCGCGTTCATGCCGGCCTTCGGTCTGTCGAGCGCGGGGGCGATTCACGTGGGGCAGGCGATCGGCGCGAGGGCGCTCGATGATGTCCCGCGGCTGGTGAAGCGGACGCTGGTGGTCGCGTGCGCGTGGATGGCCGCGGTGGGGGTTGGGTACGCGCTCGCGCCGCGGTTGCTGCTGGCGCCCTTCACCACGGGAACGCCGGGGGAGCGCGCGGCCTTCACGGCGGTGGCGGTGCCGTTGTTGTGGGTGGCGGTGGCGTGGCAGCTGTTCGACGCGACGGCGATGGTGCTGGGCGAGACGCTGCGCGCGGCGGGGGACACGGCCTGGCCGATGCGGGTGAGGATCGCGTCGGCGTGGCTGCTGTTTGTTCCGGCGACGATGCTCACGGCGCGCGCGGGCGGCGGCCCGGTGGTCTCGCTCGCGTGGACGGTGCCGTACATGGCCGCGATGGCGGCGGCGGTGGTGTGGCGCTTCCGCTCGGGGGCGTGGCGGACGATGGAGCTCACGGAGGAGGCCGTGGTGTAGGGGAGGGG
>JAEYZO010000026.1 GCA_023428035.1 Pseudomonadota bacterium
ACACCCCCTCCGGCGAGCTCGACGTCCCCGCGGTCGAAGACGCCCCGGCGCTCACCGACGCGGCGACAGACGCGAGCCCCATCGGCGACGGCGGGCGCTGCGTCGCCGACAACGACGGCGTCATCGAGCGCGGCGAGCTGACCTTCGTGCTCGGCGCCACGGTGCTCTACGCGACCAACGACGAAGACACGGTCGTCGAGCCCGTCGACGTGAACGGGTCCGTGGTCGAGGGCGAGCGCGTGTGGAACTACGCCGCCGCGAGGAGCACCGACCGCCGCGTGCTCGACGAGGTGCTCGCGCCGCAGGGCCGCTGGTGGAGCTCGTTCTACCCCGACGCGACCTTCGCCACGGTGATCGAGCGGACCACCCAGACCCTCGCTGTGTACCGGGTGAGCCCCGCGGCGCTGGAGCTCCTGGCGACGGTGTCGAACGACCCCGGGCGCACCAACCTGCGCTTCACGCCTCCGGTGGTCGTGCTGCGCTTCCCGCTCCGGGTGGGAGACACCTGGGAGCAGTCGGTGAACGGCGCGGGCACGCTCAACTTCACGGGCTTCGCCAACGTCACCCGCTACGTGAACCGCGTCGACACCCGGGGCTCGGTGTGGACGCCCGCGGGGAGGTTCCCCGCGCTCCGCTTGAACACCGAGCTCGACCAGTCAGTGCCGCTCACGGTCTTCAGGGTCACCCGGCGCACCTACACCTTCGTCTCCGAGTGCCTCGGCGTGGTGGCCCGCGTCGCGAGCGTCGACGACGACACCTCCGCGAGCTTCACCCGCGCCTCGGAGTACCGGCGGCTGGGCCTGTGATGGTGCGGCCCAGCGCGATCGCCCTCGCCCTCTGCTGCGCCACAGCGACGGGCTGCGCGACCTTCCAGCGCCCCGGAGAGCCGCTGGGCGCCCGGCTCGGCCCCGACGCGCGCTACGTCCGCACCGGGAGCGGCCGGTCGGTCTACGTCGAGGTGAAGGGCGAGGCCAACCAGCGACCCTCGGTGCTCTTCGTCCACGGGTTCGCGAGCAACCACGACACCTGGGACACCCTGGAGCCCGCCCTCCGCGGGACGCGCCGCACCATCAACGTCGACCTCCCTGGCTTCGGCTGGTCTACGCGCACCGAAGGCGACTACTCCCCCGCGGCCCTCGCCCGCGACCTCGTCGACGTGCTCGACGCCCTCGGCGAGCACCGCGTCGACGTCGTAGCCCACTCCTGGGGCAGCTCGGTCACCCTCGCCCTCGCCCTCGACCACGCCGAGCGCGTGCGTCGCGTCGTGGTCATCGGCGCGTGGGTCTACGACGAGCAGATCCCGCCCTTCTTCCGCTGGGCCCGCGCCCCCGGCGTGGGCGAGGCGCTCTTCTCGGCCTTCTATACGCAGCGCCCCGAGGACCGCTTCCCCGCGGCCTTCTCTGACCCGTCGGTGGTCACGCAAGACCTGGTCGACGCGATCCGCGCCTCCCTCGACCGACCGGGCACGACCCGCGCGGCCCTCGCGGCGGCGCGGGGGCAGTGCTTCCTCCAGCTCGAGCGGCGCTACCGCGGCGTGCGCCAGCCCGCGCTCCTCCTGTGGGGCGCCGACGACAACGTCTCGCGCGTGCGCTTCGGAGAGCGCCTCGCGAGGGACATCCCCGGCGCTCGCCTCGAGGTGCTCCCCGGCGTGGGTCACTTCCCCATGCTCGAGGCCGCGGGGCCCACGCGCCGCGCGGTGTTGAGCTTCCTCGACTCCGCCGACGCCGAGGCCCGGTGAGCCTACCCGTGCTGCGCCGCGGCATCGCCGCCCTCGTCGCGCTTTGCCCCTCGCTCGCCCTCGCGCAGCAGACGCGCGAGCCCGCGCGGCGCCCCGCGGGCGCCGAGCACGCCGCCTCGGAGCGCGCGCCCTACCGCGACGCGCCCGGCGTCACCCCCATCCACGAGGCGCCGCGTGACACCGCGCAGAGCCCCGAGCAGCGCGTTCGCATCAGCGGTTTCTTTCGCACCCGCGGAGACCTCGGACAGAACTGGGACCTCGGCCGCGGCGCGACCCCGACGCTCCCCTCGCTCTGGCCCACGCCCTACGCCGACAGCTCGGGCGCCCGCACGCAGACCAACGCTGACCTGCGCCTGCGCCTCGACCTCGCCATCGACGTCGGCTGGGGCGTCTCGATCCGAGGGCGGCTCCACGCGCTGGACAACCTCCGCCTCGGATCTCTGCCCGACAGCGATTTCGCGGGGGGCTCCGTGAACCAGCGCGGGCCCGACCAGCCCATCGACCTGCGGCAGCTCTACGGCCAGGTGCTGCTCCCCTTCGGCGTGCTCACGGCGGGGCGCATGGGCGCGCTCGTCGACTGGGGCACGGGGTTCTTCATCAACGCGGGCAACGGCCTCGACGACGACTTCGGCGACGTGGGTGACCGCGTGGCCTTCACCACGCCCCTCGCGGGGATGCTCTGGACGGCCCTCTACGAGGTCAGCGCGTCGGGCCCCTCGTCGCAGGCGCTGCGGCCCGACATCCGCCCGGCCTTCGACCTCGACCCCCGCGACGCCGTGCGCACCGCGGCCTTCTCCGTCGCCCCTTGGGACGCGCCCCCCTCGCGCCAGCGACGC
>JAEYZO010000028.1 GCA_023428035.1 Pseudomonadota bacterium
GGCCGGCCCCGGGGGCGCCGGCGCGAGCAGCGACGCCACGGGCTCGCGACACGTGCTGCGCGACCTGCGAGGCCCGGGTCGCTACACCGTCGCCCTGGAGCGCATGCCCGACGTGCTCCAGCCCCCGCTGCGGGTCGCGGTGCGGGCCGAGCCCATCCCCCAGTGGGCGCTGGGGGTGTTGTTCGGAGCGCTGGCCCTGGCGGCGCTGGTGGTCGACGCCCGCCTCGCGCGGCGCGGGGTCGAGTCGGCCTTCGCGCCCTCGCTCTTCGTGATGCTCGCGGCGGTGTTCTATCTGCACGCGAGCTACACCCGCGAGACGCTCCCGGGAGACCTCCTCGCGGCGACCCTGGTGGGCGTGCTCGGCGGGGGCCTCGGCGGCGAGGTGCTCTCCCGCGTGGCCCGCGCGATCCTGAAGTAGTCCTACGGCCTCGAAGCCCGGGAGCGGGTCGTAGTCGCCGTCGTCCTCCTCAAGCTCCCAGGGGAGCGGGGCCAGCTCGGGGTCCGTCGCGGGGTCGTCGTCGGCGAGCTCCGCGAGGAGCCCGTCGAGCGACGACGGGTCGCGCACGGTGGCGTCGTCGAGGGCGTCGAGGTCGGGCAAGACCCCGTCGGAGCGGTAGCGCTCCCACTCCCGCGGGTGCTCCGCGGCGATGAGCGCTTCGAGGGAGCCGGCCTTCACGCGCACGATGGGCTCGCCGTCGGTGCTGCTCCTCGGGCGATCAGCCTCGCGGCCTCGACGGCGATGGCCCCGCGCAGCCCGCCCGCTCCTTCGCGCGCCACGGCTACGCCCGCGCGCCCACGACGGGCGCGAGCGCTTCACGCAAGCGCCGCATCGCGCCGCCCAGGGTCTTTCCCCCGCGGGTCACCCCGTAGAGGGACTTCTGCACCACCTGCTGCGTGACCCCGAGACGTCGCGCGATCTCACCCTGCGAGGCGCCCTCGAAGAAGTGCCACTCGACGATCTCCCGCTGCCGCGGGGTGAGCGCGTCGTCGACCGCGGCGCGCACGGCGTCACGCAAGGCGTCGTCGAGCTCGCAGTGGCTCCAGGGCGAGGCCGTGTCGGGAACCCGATCGAAGCCCGCGCAGGGCGAACCCGCGGGGCTCAGCGGCGCGCGACCTCCGCATCGTCGTCGCCGTGGTCGGCGCGCTCAGGGTGGATGGCCTCGGGGTCGCGGGTGACGAAGGCCACGGCCTCGCCGGGGGAGCACACGGCCGCGGTGGGCGAGCGGCCGGCGAGGTCCCACCGGCGCAAGCGCTCGAGGTCGCGCAGGCGCGGCGACGCGCGGAGCCGACGTCGGGTGTTGCCCGGCTCCCGCGAGAGGTCGAGGTGGTGCCGCACCAGCCACTCGACGCGCGGGGAGACGAGGCCCGATAGCAGGCCTGCGCCCTCGACGTCGTGGTCGGGAGCGCCCAGGGCCTTTCCGACGTCATGGAGGAGCGCGGCGGCGACGAGCTCGGGGTCGTCGCACTCGCGGCGCGCGTGGCCGAAGACCTGGAGCGAGTGGTAGAGCGCGTCTCCCTCGGGGTGGTACTTCGCGCTCTGGGTCACGCCGTCGAGGGCCGTGACGAGGTCGAGGAGCCCTGCGTACATCGACATGGACGATGGTGGAGGGGTCACGACGGTGGCCTCTCGCCCAGGGGGCGCGGTCACACCCACCGGGGTGGAGGAATCACCACCGTGGGTCGTCGTGCCAGGGGTGGAGCTGCTTCGTGGGGCGGTGGTAGGGCACCCGCGGCGAGCGGGGCTTCGGGGTGCGGAAGAGGAACACCAGCACGAGGCCGGCGATGAAGCCGCCGATGTGGGCCCAGTAGGCCACGCCGCCGCCCGAGGCGCCGAGCGAGGTCACGCCCGAGAAGAACTGGAAGATGAACCACACGACGATGAAGAAGACCGCGGGTAGCTCGGCGAACTGGATGAAGATGAAGATCGGGATGAGGGCCACGACGCGGGCCTTGGGGTAGAGCACGAGGTAGGCGGCGAGCACCCCGGCGATAGCCCCCGAGGCGCCCACCATGGGGACGACGGAGTAGGGCCCGACGGCGACCTGGGTCACAGCAGCGGCGACGCCGCAGAGCAGGTAGAACAGGGCGAAGCGCGCGGGGCCCATGTTGTCTTCGACGTTGTCGCCGAAGATGTGCAGGAACCACAGGTTGCCCGCGGCGTGCAGCAGCCCCCCGTGCATGAACATCGAGGTGAGCACGCTGAGCCAGGCGCCCGCGTCGCGCACCAGGGTCACGCGCTGGGGGATGAGCCCGTAGGTGAAGATGAAGTCCCGGCTCGCGGCGTCGGGGAGCATCGCCTGCCAGAGGTAGACGAGCCCGCACGCGAGCATGAAGCCCCAGGTGACCCATGGGGTGCTGCGCGTCGGGTTGAGGTCACGGATCGGGATCATCGGCGGTTCATTGTTGAATCCGCCGGCGGGAGGGTCAATCGACCTCGTCGCCCTCGGCCGCCTCGCTCGGCTCGTCGCGCGTGACCTCGGCCCCGGGCTGGGCCCCGGGCTCCGGGGGAGGCGGGTACGAGCCCATCGCGCGCGCCACGCGGTCGCGCACCGTCGAGCGCGCGAGGCCGGTGATCTTCGACAGGCGCGAGACGTTGCCCTTGCAGTAGCGGTAGAGCGCGGCGATGTCGTCGGCGGGCACCTCGGGGGGCCACGCGTGGCGGGGCTTCACGGGCGCCTCGGGCCAGCCGTTGTCGCGCACGCCGGAGACCTGCTCGGCGGGGCGGGGGCGGGCGCCGGAGTACGACGCGTCGACGAGCTCCACCGCGGGGCTGAACTCGAGGTGCTCGGGCCCGATGCGCGCGCCGTCGGTGAGGTACACCGCGCGCTTCAAGACCGAGAGGAGCTCGCGCACGTTGCCGGGCCAGTCGTGCACCATCAGCCGCGCGAGGGCGCGGTCTTCGAGGCGTCGGTTGCGCCCCGTCTCCTCGGAGACCCGCGCGAGCAGGGCCTCGACCAGGAGCGGGATGTCGGTGCGCCGCTCGCGCAGCGGGGGCACCGTCACCCTGAAGTCCGCGAGGCGAAAGTAGAGGTCGGGCCTGAAGCGCCCGTCGCTCACCATCGCGCGCAGGTCACGCAGCGTGGCCGAGACCACCCGCACGTCGACCTTCACCTCGGTCTCGCCGCCCACGCGGCGGAGCTCGCCCGTCTCGAGCACCCGCAGGAGCTTCGCCTGCGCGCCGCTCGGGAGCTCACCCACCTCGTCGAGGAAGAGCGTGCCCCTGTGGGCGAGCTCGAAGAGGCCGCGGCGGCGCTGCACGGCGCCGGTGAAGGCCCCGCGCTCGTGGCCGAAGAGCTCGCTCTCGATCACCTCGGGCGCGATGGCCGCGCAGTTCACCGTCACCAGCGGCCCGTCACGGCGCGGGCCGCGCGCGTGCAGCTCGCGGGCGACGAGCTCCTTGCCGACGCCGCTCTCGCCCTCGACGAGCACGGAGTAGGGCGCCGGGGCGAAGCGGGTGACCGTCGAGCGCACCTCGGCGATGGAGGGGGCGTCTCCCACGAGGCTCCACGCGTCGCGCGCCGGGGGGCGGTTCGCGACGCAGCGGAGCTGGGAGCGACCGAGGGTGAGCACCGCGCCGGGGTGCAGCTCCGCGGCGGCGACCCGCACGCCCGAGACCCACAGGCCGTTGGTGCTGCCGAGGTCCGTCGCGACCCAGGACCCCTCCCCCGCGACGACCTGGCAGTGGCGCCCGCTGACCGCGGGGTCGTCGAGGACGAGCCCGCACCCCCGCGCGCTGCCGATGACCAGCCCATCGCCCGAAAGGGCGACGGAGCGGCCGTCGGGGAGGGAGAGCGACAAGGGCTGCGGCCGGCCCACGCCGACGATGCGCTCGGTCCCCAGGGGGGTGAGGGCGACGTCGTCGCCGGCGATGGTGAGCTCCACGAAGCCGACGCTCAGGGGCATCCCAGGGTCGACGCGGCCCACGAGGCGGCCGTCGGCGTTGTGCACGGTGGCGCCGGTGCCGAAGGGGCGCACGACGCAGGGGCCGCGCTGGGTGGGGGTGTCGGCCGGGTCGAGGCAGAGGGGGCCGTCGAGGCGGCGGGTGACGGAGCCAGAACGGGTGGTGATGGTGAGACGGATCATGGCGGGACCTCCGGTGTGGGCCGGCGTCTCGCGCGAGGGGGTCTCGGGGTTGCGGAGAAAAAATC
>JAEYZO010000374.1 GCA_023428035.1 Pseudomonadota bacterium
GGCGTGAGGGGGGGATCGAAATTTTTCGGCTTGCGCGGCCGTGGGCGCGGCGGCGATGGCCCGTGTCAGAGGTAGCGGTGATGGCGGGCGGCGGGTCGGAGGCGGCGGGGACGATCAGGGTGTTCGCGGCGGACGACCACGAGATCGTGTGCGACGGGCTGAAGCGCTGGTGCTCGTCGGTGCCGGGGTTGCAGTGGGCGGGCGCGACGGGCGACTGGGAGACGCTCCTCGCGCGCGTGAAGGACGGCGTGTGCGACGTGCTGGTGCTCGACCTGTCGCTGCCGGGCCGGTCGGGCACGCGGCTCCTGCGCGAGGTGAAGGAGCTTCGGCCGGAGCTGCGGGTGGTGGTCTACTCGATGTACCCCGCGTCGGAGTACGCGGCGTGGGCGCTCTCGGCGGGGGCGAGCGCGTACGTGTCGAAGTCGGCGCCCTTGAGCGAGCTGCGAGACGCGCTGTTGAGCGCGACGCCGGCCGGCGTAGAGGCCGACGCGAGGCTGCCGCACGAGAGGCTCTCGGCGCGCGAGGCGCAGGTGTTCCGCGCGGTGGCGCGCGGGCGCACGCCGTCTGAGATCGCGTGGGACCTGGAGATGGCGCCGAGCACGGTGAGCACGCACCTCAAGTCGATCCGCGAGAAGCTCAACGCGCGCTCGCTGCTCGACGTGGTGAACTACGCCGCGCGCCACGGGATCACCGGCGAGGAGGAGTGACCCCACGGTTGTCGCGGGCGGCCGCGGGCGCGCATCATCGCGCCGCGGTGATCTTGTCGGTGCTGCGACGCGCGCGAGACTTCTTCGTGCCCGAGCGCGAGCTCGACCCCGAGGCGCGCGCGGAGTTCGAGCGCGAGGCCGAGGCGATGAACGTCCAGCGGCTGCGGACGTGGCTCCTGCCCGTCGTGGCGCTCTCGCTGGCGACCGCGTCGGCCTACGCGACGATGCGCGGCGCCGACGCGGCGACCCGGCTGTGGCAGCGGGACCAGGCGAGGATCTACCTGGGCGCGGTGGTCTTCGACCTGCTCCTCGCGGCCGGCGTCTTCTCGGGCGCGCGCTGGGCGCGGTCGCACCTCGGGTGGATGTCTCGGGCGGTGCTCCTCGTGCCCTTCGCGCTGGTGGGGGTGAACACCCAGCGCATCCACGGGGGTCTCGGGCCGTACATCCTCGGCCTCGCGGTGGCGCCCTTCGCGGTGCGCGCGTCGTCGCGGAGCTTCTACGCCACGGTGGCGGCGGTGACGTGCGGGCTCGCGGCGGCGCTGGGGTGGGCGCAGCCTGACCCGAGCCTGCGGTCGATCAACCAGATCTCCGTGGTCACCCTCACGCTGGTGAGCGTCGGGCTGTCGCGGCTCCACACGGCGACGCTGGTGAGCGAGCTGCGGAGCCGCCTCGCGCTGCGCGCGCTCAACGAGGAGCTCGAGGCCAGGGTCGAGGCCCAGACCGTCGAGATCCGCGGCTTCGCCACGCGCCTCGACGAGGGCCTCGAGGCCGAGCGGAGACGTCTCGCGCGGGAGCTGCACGACGACCTCGGCCAGGAGCTCACGGCCATGCGCTTCGAGGTCGAGGCGATGCGCGCGACCGCGGAGGACGGGGCGCACGCCGAGGAGCTGGGGCGGATGTCGTCGGCGATCACGCGGTCTCACCAGGCGGTGCGCTTGATCCTGGAGTCGCTGCGCCCGCGCATCCTCGACGAGGAGGGCTTGACGGCGGCGGTGCACTGGCTGGCGCGGCAGTACCGCGGTCGCACGGGGCGGCCCTGCGCGGTGTCGGTGTCGCTGCCCGCGGAGCCCGACGCCGACGCGGCGCTGGTAGTGTTCCGCGTGGTGCAAGAGGCGCTGACGAACGTAGCGCGGCACGCCGAGGCGACGCGGGTGTCGGTGTCGCTGCGCGCCGAGGGCGAGGCGCTCGCGCTCACCATCGAGGACGACGGCCGAGGGCTCCCCGCGGAGAGGGTCGAGGCGCGGCACGGCCTCGTCGGGATGCGGGAGCGGGTCGAGGGCCTGGGCGGCGCGCTCGAGGTCGCGGCCGTGGAGCCGCGGGGCACGCGCGTGACGGCGACGATCCCGACGCGAGCGCGCGCGACGGAGGGAGACCCACCATGACCGCGCGGCCCTTCATCCACTACGCGGCCGAGGTGTCGCTCTACTCGGGCAAGACCCGCGCGTACCTGCGCTACCGCGAGGTGCCCTTTCGCGAGGTGCTGCCGACGCTCGGGGTGTACCGCAGGGTGATCGTCCCCACCGTGGGCCGACCGATCATCCCGGTGTTGCAGACCCCCGAGGGGGAGATCCTCCAAGACACCACGGTCATCATCGACGCGCTCGAAGACCGCCTCGGCGCGTCGGTGTACCCCACGACACCCGCGCAGCGGCTAGTGGCGCTGCTCTTCGAGCTCTACGGCGACGAGTGGCTCGTGATGCCCGCGATGCACTACCGCTGGCGCTTCAAGCGAGAGAACCTCGCGTTCGTCCTCCGCGAGTTCGGCGAGACCGGCGGCGCCGACGCGCCGAAGTGGGCGCGGCCCCTCTTCGGGGTGATCCCCGCGCTCTTCTTCGGCGGTCAGTACGCGCGCTACTTCGGCATCAGCCGGCGCAATTGGGCCGCGCTCGAAGCGTCCTACGAGGGCTTCCTGCGCGACTTCGACGCGCACCTGGCCGTGCACCCCTACCTCCTCGGAACGCGCCCGAGCATCGGCGACTTCGGCCTCGTCGCGCCGCTCTACGCGCACCTCTACCGCGACCCCGCCCCGGGCAAGCTCATGCGCGCGATCGCCCCCAACGTCGCCCGCTGGGTCGAGCGGATGCAACACCCGCCGACGCCCAACGAGGGCGAGTTCCTCGGCGACGACCAGGTCCCCTCGACGCTCGACCCGATGCTGCGACGGATGTTTGCCGAGCAGCTCCCGGTGCTGGTCGACACGGTGGCGAAGACCGACGCCTGGGCGCGCGCGCACCCGAGCGAGCCGCGCGTCCCGAGGGTGATCGGCACCCACCGCTACCGCCTCGGCGACGTGGAGGAGGAGCGCTGCGTCACGCCCTACTCGCAGTGGATGTTCCAGCGAGCGCTCGACGCCTACGCGGCGCTCGACGAGGTCACGAAGGCGCGGGTCGACCCCTGGCTGCGCGCGCTGGGAGGATTGCCCGGGCTCGCGACGCCAGCGCCGACGCGGGTCGCGTACCGACAGCACCGGGTCGTGGTCGATCGGGGGTGAGGCCACACCTCGACGCGTGTCGGTGCTATGCCCCGGCCCGCGATGGATAACCCGACCGACGCCACACCGCTCGCCCCCCTCCGCGGCCCTACCCCGGGAGGGCGTTGGGCCACGCTCGCGCAGCAGGCGGGCTTCCTCGTCGACCCCTTCGGCGTCGTGTCGGGCCGCTTCGCGCGCTACGGCGACCTCTACCGGGTGCAGACCCGCGACGGCGCGCTCTTCGTCGCGCGGCACCCCGACCACCTGCGCGACGTGCTGGTCACGCACGCCGCGAAGTACACCAAGCAGCACACCGCGTTTCGCCAGATCGCGCGGGTGCTCGGCGAGGGCCTGCTCACCTCCGACGGCGACGACTGGCAGCGCCAGCGGAGGATGGTGCAGCCCGCCTTCGCCCGCTCGCGCATGGAGGGCTACGCCGCGGCGATGGTCGACGAGGCCACGCGCGCCGTGGGCGGGTGGCGCGACGGCGAGGTGAGGGAGCTCTCCTCCGACATGATGGAGCTGACCCTGCGCGTGGTGAGCCGCACGCTCTTCGGCCACGACGCGGGCGGAGACGTCAACGACGTCGCGCGGGCGATGAAGGACTTTCAGTCCCTCGCGTCGAGGCCCGACCGGCCCCCGGCGGGGGCGCCCGCGCCGTGGAGACGACGGCTCGAGCGCTCGGTCGAGACCCTCGACAGGATCATCCACGACATCATCGCGAAGCGCCGCGCGGCGGGGGCCGCGGGCGAGGGAGACGACCTCCTCCAGAGGCTCATCGACGCGGTCGACGAGGAGGGCGACGGAGGTGGGCTCACGACCCGGGAGATGCGCGACCAGCTCGTCACGCTCTTCCTCGCGGGGCACGAGACGACCTCCCACGCGCTGACGTGGACGCTCTACCTCCTCTCGCAGCACCCCGAGGTCGAGGCGAAGCTCCACGCCGAGCTCGACGCGGTGCTCGGTGATCGAGCGCCGACCCTCTCCGACCTCGACGCGTTGCCCTACACCGAGCAGGTCTTGAAGGAGTCGCTGCGGCTCTACCCCCCTGTGTACATGGTCGCGCGCAAGGCCGCGGAGGACACCGCCATCGGCGGTCACGCCGTGCCGCGCGGGAGCGAGGTGGTGCTGTGGATCTACCTCACGCACCGCGACCCGCGGTGGTTCCCCGAGCACGCCGCGTTCAAGCCCGAGCGCTTCGCCCCCGAGGCCGAGGCCGCGCTGCCCAAGCACGCGTGGCTCCCCTTCGGCGCGGGGCCGCGCGCGTGCATCGGTCGGGCCTTCGCGATGATGGAGGCGAAGCTCCTCCTCGCGGTGATGGCGCAGCGCTACCGCCTCGCGCTCGTCCCGGGTCACCCGGTGGAGGTGCTCCCTCGGGTGACCCTGGTGCCGAAGCACGGGATGAAGATGAGCGCGCACGCGCGGCCGCGCGTCACCCGCCCGGTCGGAACGTGAAGGGGAAGCTGAAGTCCACGCTCCCCCCCGCGGGCACCGGGAACACCAGGCCCCGGATGCGCGACGCCACGCACTCGCCCATGTTGGGGGCCTGAGGCATCCCCGACGCGCTCGCGCGGGTGACGCGGCCCGAGGTGCCGATGGTGAAGCGCAGCTCCATGCGCCCTTCGAGCGAGGGGTTGTTGCGCGTCTCGCGCTCGTAGCAGCTACGGATCCCGCCGAGCTGGCCGCGGATCCGCGACGCGACGGCGTTGGCGTCGATGGTGCCCTCGCCGTCGGTGGCCGCGCCCTCGCCCATCCGTGTGTCGAGGCGCAGCACCCGCTCGCGGTTCACCACTGCCCCGCTAGTGATCGCGTCTCCGTCGCCGTCCACCACGCCCGAGCGACCGAGCTGTCGCCCGCCGACGTCGCCGCTCGCCGACGCGACGGCGCCGCGCCGCACCCCCGTCTGCCCCGTCGCGGCGGAGACGCCGTTCACAGCGGCGAGGTCGCGCTCGGAGCCCGCCATCAAGCCCCCGTTGTGGAGCGCGTCTCGCGCGCGGTTCGCCCCCTCGCCCTGCCCCACCAGCGCCGCGAACTCGGCGCTGTTGTTCAT
>JAEYZO010000038.1 GCA_023428035.1 Pseudomonadota bacterium
GGCCAGGGGTGAGCGAGCGGGGGCGTGCGGGCGGACCGCCCGCGCGGGCGCCTTCTCGCACAGGAGCGAGGCGCGGCACAAGGCCCCCACCCGGCGCGCGGGGCGTGGTCACGTGTTGGTGGCGGGAGCGGTGGTGGGAGCGGTTCAGCCGAGGGCGCGGCGGAGCTCGCTCTTGATGCGGTCTTCGATCTTGCCCTTGATCATCCGCATGGCGAAGCCGAGCTCGACCTGCACGCGCACGTTGTTGTCGGTGACGGTGAAGGTGCCGGTGGTGGGCTTGGTGATGCGGAAGACGTCGCCCTCCCAGCTGCCCTGCACGCCGAACTCGCTGCGGATCTTCTCGATGACCTCGCCGGCCTTGGTCTTGGCGGCCTCTTTGCCGAGGGAGTGGTTGTGCGAGATGTCAATGTCGGCCATGTCGGTTCCTCCTCGTCGGGCCCCACCGGCCCGGGTCACGGGGGAGGCACCATCGCCCCGTCAGGTAGCGCCGTCAATCACTTCGAGGGCCATCTCCCAGCGCTCGAGCGGGGGCATGACGTAGGCGCCCACGACCCGCTCTCTCACGGCGAGGAGCATCTCGCGCGCGATCGAGACGCCCTCCTTGCGGGCGTCGGGGCCCGAGCCCACGCGGCGCATGCGCTCTCGGATCGCGTCGGGCACGCGCATCCCGGGCACCTCGTTGTGGAGGAACTCCGCGTTGCGGTGGCTCGCCAGGGGGAGCAGGCCCACCATCACGGGCACCCCGAGGGGCTTCACGTCGTCGAGGAAGCGGTCGAGCACCGCGGGGTCGTACACGGGCTGCGTGAGCACCAGCTCGGCGCCGGCGTCGACCTTGCGCTTGAGCCTCGCGAGCTCGCGGGGGTAGTCCATCGCGGCGGGCTCGGCGCCGGTGGTGAGCACGAAGGAGGTCACGCCGCCGATGGCCTTTCCGCCGGGGTCGCGGCCGTGGTTGAGCCCACGCACCAGGCGCAGCAGCCCGATGGAATCCAGGTCGTACACCGCCGTGGAGTCAGGGAAGTCTCCCATCTTGGGCGGGTCGCCGGTGATGATCACCAGGTTGCGCACGCCGAGCTCGTGCGCGCCCATGATGTGGCTGACCGTGCCGAGGGTGTTGCGGTCGCGGCAGCAGACGTGGAGCAGCGGCTCGATGCCTTCTTGGATGAGCCTCGCGGCGAGGGCGAGGTTGCTCATGCGGGCGCTCGCGCGGGGGCCGTCGGCGATGTTGATGACGTCGACGCCGCTGGCGACGAGGCGCTTCGCGGCGGCGATGGCCTTCGAGGGGTCCATGCCCGTGGGCGGGTTCACCTCGACGCTCACGAGGAATTTCTTCCCGACCTTGGCGCCGAAGGGGGACTTGTCGGCGAGGGCGACGGGCTCGACGCCGGGCGGCAGCGGGGCGGGAGACTCCACGCCCTGGTGCACGCCGGGGTCGGCGGGGCCCTCGGCGCTGGCGCCCGGGGAGATCGACCCGCTGTGCTCGTGGGCGTGCATGCGGGCGGCGTTGGCGGCGCGACGGATGTGCTCGACGGTGGTGCCGCAGCAGCCGCCGACGAGCCGCACGCCCAGACGGATGAGCCGCCGCGCGTAGACCCCGAAGTACTCGGGGTTGGCCATGTAGATGAACCTGCCCTCGACGCGGCGGGGGATGCCCGCGTTGGGCATGGCCGCGAGGGGCAGGCCCACGCCCCTCATGCGCTCGACGGAGTCGTAGACGCCCGCCGGGCCGTCGCCGCAGTTCACGCCGATGACGTCGGCGCCCCACTGGGCGAGCTTCTCGGCCATGGCCTCGGGGGGGGTTCCGTCGGCCATGGAGCCGAAGGTGTCGAAGGAGACCGCGGCGATGATGGGGAGGTCGGTGGCCTCGCGCACGGCCTCGATGGCGACGCGCATCTCCTCGGGGGCGCGCATGGTCTCGATGATGATGACGTCGGCCCCGGCGAGGCCCTGGGCCTGCTCGATGAAGGCCGAGCGGACGTCGATGAGGTCCTGCGCCGAGGGGCCCTTGTGGGTGAGGCCCGTGGGGCCGATAGAGCCGGCGACCCAGGCGCTGGAGACGTTGGCCTCGGCGATGGCCTCGCGGGCGAGGCGGAGGCCCGCCTCGTTGAGCTCGCGGACCTTGTGCTCCATGCCGAAGCGCGAGAGCCGGAAGCGGTTGGCGCCGAAGGTGTTGGTCTCGATGAGCTGCGCGCCCGCGCGGAGGTAGTCGCGGTGGATGCCGCGGATGAGGTCGGGGCGCGTGAGGCAGACCTCCTCGAAGTTCTGGTTGTAGAGCACGCCTCGCTCGTAGAGCTGGGTGCCCATGGCCCCGTCGGCGACGATGGGGCGGTCACGGAGCGCGTCGAGGAAGGCCGTGTTCATCGGTGCGCGGGCATAGTGCCCGGCGCGCGGATGCGCAATGGAGTCGCGAGGGGGCGCCTACAGCCGCGTCCCCTTGGGGATCACCACGATGCCGTCTTCATCCACGGTGAAGCGCTTGCGGTCTTCTTCGGGGTCGAAGCCGATCTGCATCCCCGCGGGGATCTCGACGCCCTTGTCGACGATCACCCGGCGCAGCCGCGCGTAGCGGCCCACCTGCACGCGCTCTTGCAAGATGCACTGCTCGACGTGCGCGAAGGAGTTCACCCGCACGCCCGCCGAGAGCACCGAGCGGTGGATCTGCCCGCCCGAGATGATGCACCCGTCGCACACCAGGGAGTCCGTCGCGATGCCCACGCGGGAGTTGTTCTGGTCGCTGAACACGAACTTCGCCGGGGGCTCGAAGCTCATCGCCGTGCGCAGCGGCCAGCGCTTGTTGTAGAGGTTGAACTCCGGCTTGATGGTCACCAGGTCCATGTTGGCGTCGAAGTAGCTCTTGATGGTGCCGATGTCGCGCCAGTAGGTGAGCGCGCCCTCGCCAGGGATCACGTTGCGGGCGAAGTCGTAGGCGAAGACCCTCCGCCCGCGGGAGACCATCCCGGGCACGATGCTCTTGCCGAAGTCGTGCGCGCTCGACTCGTCGGCCTGGTCGAGCGCGAGCTCCTCGCGCAGCGCGCCCACGTTGAAGATGTAATTCCCCATCGACGCGAGGGACCACCCGGGGCGGCCGGGCATCTCCGGGGGCTCCGCGGGCTTCTCGACGAACTCCACCACGCGGCCGTCGTCGGCGACCTTGAGCACCCCGAAGGCGCGCGCCTCGTGCGAGGGCACCGGCACCGCCGCCACCGTCAGCTCGGCGTCGGTGTCGAAGTGCCAGTCGAGCATCAAGCGCACGTCCATCTTGTAGATGTGGTCGCCGCCGAAGATCACGACGAAGTCGGGGTCGGCGTCCTCCACCGCGTTGAAGCACTGCCACACCGCGTCGGCGCTCCCGCGGAACCACGACAGCCCCGTGCGCTGCTGCGCGGGGATCGTCTCGATGTAGTTGTCGAGGATGGGCGACAGCCTCCACGCCCGCGCGACGTGCTCCTCCAGCGACGCGCTCTTGTACTGCGTGAGCACCTTGATGCGGACCATCCCCGAGTTCACGAGGTTCGACAGCACCACGTCGATGATCCGGTAGCGCCCGCCGAAGGGCACCGCGGGCTTCGCCCGCTCGCCCGTCAACGGGTGCAGGCGCTTTCCCTCTCCGCCCGCGAGCACCATCGAGAGCACCGACGGCGCGCTGCCCTGCTTGCGGTCCCACTTCATCTCGCCCATCTCGTCACCCCTCTCTGCCGGCGTCGCCCGCCGCGCGCTCTCCAATGAGGTACACGGCGCCGTCGTCGCAGCCCACCGCCATGAGCGCATCGTCGACCAGCGCCGGCGCGGAGTCCACGTCCGCGGGGAGCACAACCCGTGCGCGCACGGCCCCGTCGCGCTCGATGAGCAGCAGCTCGTCGGCGGGGGTGCCCACGGCGTAGTCTCCCCGCGCGTCGACCAGGGGCGCGCTCGCCACCCCGTAGTCCCGCGTCGGCGGCCCCGCCACCGGGACGCTCCAGCGCTCCTCCCCCGTCGCCGCGTCGAGGGCCACCACCCTCGGCCTCGGGCCCCAGGTGCCCACCACCACCGCGCCGTCGAGCCCGAGCGCCACGCCCCCTCGCACGTAGCCCCCCACGCGCGCTCTCCACCGCTGCGCGCCGCCCGCGTCGAGCGCGTACACGCTCCCGTCGTCGCTGCCGACCCACACCGTACCGTCGACCCCCACCGCGGGGGTGCAGTCGACGTCGCCCTCGGTGGCGAAGCTCCAGCGCACGGTGCCGTCGGCGTTCACCGCGTAGACCCGGTCGTCCTGCGAGCCGATGACGGTGACCCCGTCGGCGCCCACCGCGGGGGAGGAGAAGAGCTTTCCGCCTACGTCGAGGCGCCAGCGCACGGTGAGGTCTGCGTCGGTGCTCCAGAGAGTGTGCCCCGCGGCGAAGCGGAGCGTGCCGTCGGGGGCGCGCGCTGGCGAGGTGTCAGCGTCGTCGTCGGTGCCGAGCGCGACGCGCACGTGGCCCCGCGCGGTGAGGGCGACGAAGCGGTCGGCGTCGGTGCCGAGGTAGAGCGCGCCGCCGTCTCCGACGAGGGGAGTGCTGTAGATCCGGTCGCCCGTGGCGGTCTGCCAGCGGAGATCCCCCTCGCGGGAGTACGCGCGCACCACGCCGTCGTGGGAGGTGGTGACGATCTCGCCGTCGGGGAGGGCGACGGGCTGCGTGGTGACGCGCCCGCCCGCGGGGAGACGTCGGAGCACCACGGGGTCGAGCGGGAGGCGCCACCCCGAGCGCCCGGTGCGCCGAGGGTCGAGGCGGTACATCGACGGCGGCGAGGGAGGCGGTGGGGTATCCAGCGGCCGTGGCGGAGGGACGTCCACCGCGACGGCGGGGACGTCCGTGGTACGGGGGGTGGGTCGCGGCGCGCGGCGGCACGCGCTCAGCGCGAGGAGCACAGTCAACGCG
>JAEYZO010000496.1 GCA_023428035.1 Pseudomonadota bacterium
CGAGCATGTGCGGCCTCGCGTGCAACGTGGGCTTCGGCGACTGCGACTCGAACCTCGCCAACGGCTGCGAGACCGACACCCGCACCTCGCAGGCGCACTGCGGCCTCTGCGGCCGTGCGTGCAACGCGCCCGCGAACGGCACCGCCAACTGCGCGGCGTCGGCGTGCGTCCTCGCGTGCAACGCGGGCTTCACCCTGTCGGGCTCGGTGTGCGTGCGCACGCCGCCGCGGCCGGTGTCGCCTCGCTTCGGCAGCTTCGCCACCTCGCGCCGCCCGATGTTCCGCGTGGCCCTGCCCCCGGGGCAGGACGGCGCCCAGGTCGAGGTCTGCGCCAACAGCGCCTGCACCTCCGTCGCCACCACCATCACCTTCAGCGGCGCCTCGGGGGCGCCCGCCGTCGACATCCCCAACGGCACCTACTACTGGCGCGCGCGCGGCCGCATCGGCGCGGGCGTGGTCTCCGCCGCGAGCGCCGCGGTGGAGTTCACGGTCTCCGCCGCCCCCGGCGCGGCCACCGCTTCGGCCTGGGGCAGCTTCGTCGACGGCAACGCCGACGGCTACGCCGACCTCGCCGTCGCGCAGCCCAGCGTGAACCAGGTGCGCTACTACCGCGGCTCCACCTCGATCTCGACCTCGTACACCACCCTGTCCGGGACCGCGGGCTTCGGCGCCAGCGTCGACGCCGCGGGCGACGTGAACGGCGACGGCTTCGGCGACCTCATCGTCGGCGGCCCCAGCGCGAACCAGGCCTACGTCTACTACGGCAACACCTCGGGCTTCACCACCGCCATCGGCGCCACGCTCCTGCCTCCGACGGGCACCCCCGTCACCCGCTTCGGCGGGGCGGTCACCACCGCGGGGGACATCAACGGCGACGGCTTCGCCGACCTCCTCGTGGGCGCGCCGGGCTCGAACCGCGCGTTCCTCTTCCTCGGGAGCGCGACGGGGCCCGTCTCGCCGGGCGCTGCCCTCCTGCCCACCGGCGCGGGGAGCAACTTCGGCGTCTCGGTCGCGACCCTCGGCGACATCAACGCCGACGGCTTCGACGACATCGCCGTCGGCACCGACGGCGGCGAGACCGTGTACGTCTGGCGCGGCTCCGCCTCGGGCCTGTCGGGCGCGCCTACCCTCCTCACCGCGCCGTCGGGGGCCTCGGGCTTCGGCCGCGCGGTCGCGGGCGCCGGCGACGTGAACGGCGACGGCTACCCCGACGTGCTCGTAGGCGCCTACGGCTCCGGTCAGGTCTTCGTCTACCACTCGGGCTCGTCGGGGGTGGCGAACACACCCTCCGCGACGCTCTCGGTCTCTGGCGCGCTGCAGCTCGGCTTCTCCGTCGACGGCGCGGGCGACGTGAACGGCGACGGCTACAACGACGTGGTCGCGGGCTCGCCCCTCGCCGACCGCGCCTACGTCTTCTTCGGCTCCGCGTCGGGGGTCGACGCCGCCCCCGACGTCACCGTCACCAACGCGACCCGCGCCGACGTGGGCTACGCGGTGTCAGGCCTGGGCGACTTCAACCGCGACGGCGTGTGCGACTTCGCCATCGGCTGGCCGACGCTCTCGCGCGTGCAGGTGTACCGCGGCGCGGCGACGCCGGCGCTGCACCAGACCTTCACCGCCTCGCTCACCTTCGGGCAGTCGATCGCGTGGCTCGCCCCCTCGGGCTGGTCGCCCCTCGGCGGCTGAAGCCTCGCCGGGGCCGCCCCGGGGCGCGCCGACCCGCTGCAACGCCGCGCGCCCCTTCGCATCGTCGACCATCCCGGCCCCTCCCGCTCCCGCGCCCCGCGCTACTGACAGCCCCCGCAGGTCGAGCAGCACGACGTACACGCGGTGCTCCACTGGCAGGAGTTCAAGCACCACTGGAGCCCGCAGCGGCACGCGCTGCACGAGCGGGTGTGTCGCCCCGAGCGGTACTCGCAGGCCGCGCCCGGCCGCAGCCGACACCCGCCCCACGAGCAGTTCGACTGGCAGACCTCCTGTGAGCAGGGGTCGCAGCCCCCGTTGCGCGTCGCGCCCGGCGCGCAGGCCCCCTGGCCCGAGCACGGGCCCCACGCGCAGTCGCTCCCGCAGGTCTGCGAGCCGCAGTTGCCGCACGCGCGTCGCGCGCCCGGCGTGCAGCCCCCGCCGCCCGCGCAGGCGCCCCAGGAGCAATTGCTCTGGCAGCTCTGCGTGCCGCAGGCCCCGCAGGAGCGCGCCTGCCCGGGGGAGCACTCGCCCTCGTCGGAGCACGCCCCCCAGGCGCAGCTCGACGCGCAGGTCTGCGCGCCGCACCGGCCGCAGGCCTGACGCGACCCCGGCGTGCACGCGCGGTCCGGGTCGAAGGCGCAGCCCAGGTCCGCCGGAGGTACGTCGACGGGCGCGACGATGTCGATGGGCGGGAGGGTGATGTCTTCGACGTCTTCGACGTCTTCGACGTCGCCGTCGAGGTCGGCGTCGAGGTCTTCGTCGAGCGTCGCGTCGAAGGCCGCGTCGCGGGTGTTCACCCCGAAGCCGTCGCGCCCGCCGAGCTCGGGGATCTCTGGCACCGTACCGACGGCGCAGCCCGAGCCGACGCCGAGCGCGAGGGCGAGCGCTGCGACGCGGCGGGCCTTCACCTCGTCGGTTCTCCCTGGCGGGCGGCGCGGCGTCAACTTCGCGCGGCGCCGCTCAGAACGACTCCTCCGCGAGGCTCATCAGCGCGAGGGTGCCCCGCTCCACCTGCGCGCGCGCGAAGCCCACGCCGGGCAGCACCTCGCGCGCGAAGTACCGGCACGAGGCCACCTTGCCGTCGTAGTAGGCCCGGTCGTCGCCCGTCGCGCCCTCGCGCGCCGCGAGGGCCACCGCGGCGTGGCGGAGGAGCAGCCAGCCGATCACCACCTCGGTCACCGCGAAGAGGATCCGGTTGCCCTGGAACCCGACGTGGTGCACCGACTCGCCGACCTTGGCCATCATCGCCGCGAAGATGCCCTCGAGGTCGTCGATGGCCGCCGCGAGCGCGGCGCGCTCCTCGGTGAGGGCCTCGCCTCCCTCGGCGCGGGCGATGGAGTCGCGGGCCCTTCCGAGCAGGCCCTGCAGCGTCTGACCGCCGTCGCGGGCGACCTTTCGGAAGAACAGGTCGAGGGCCTGGATGTGCGTGGTGCCCTCGTAGAGCGAGTCGATCTTCTGGTCGCGGAGGTACTGCTCCACGGGGTAGTCCTGGCAGTAGCCCGAGCCGCCGTGGACCTGCAGCGCGAGGGTGAGCAGCTCCCACGATTTCTCGGAGCAGTAGCCCTTGAGCAGCGGGAGCATCAGGTCGTTGAGCTTGTCGAGCTCGCGCGCCTCGGGGTGGCCGTGGCCCCCCAGCAGCTCCACCCGGTCTTGCAGCGAGGCGATGTAGAGCCCCAGGGCGCGCATCCCCTCGACGTGGGACTTCTGGTGCATGAGCATCCGCCGCACGTCGGCGTGCTCGACGATGCGCACCCGCGGCGCGGTCTTGTCGGCCGCGCGGTCGAGGGCGGGGCCCTGCACCCTCTCCTTCGCGTAGGCGAGGGCGTTGAGGTAGCCCGTCGAGGCCTCGGCCATCGACTTCATCCCCACGGCCATCCGGGCCTGCTCGATCACGTGGAACATCTGCCGGATGCCGTCGTGCACCTCGCCCACGAGGAGCCCGCGGCACTCGCCCTCGGCGCCGTAGCTCACCTCGCAGGTGACCGACGACTTGATGCCCATCTTCTTCTCGAGCTTGGTGACCCTCCACCCGTTGCGCTCTCCGCAGCGGCCCTCTTCGTCGACCCAGTACTTCGGCACCACGAAGAGCGAGAGGCCCTTGGTGCCCGGCGCCGCGCCCTCGGGCCGCGCGAGGACGAGGTGCACCACGTTCTCGGGGCCCTCGTAGTCGGCGTTGGTGATGAAGCGCTTCGAGCCCTCGATGGCCCAGACGTCGTCGTGGAGGTGCCGCGCGGAGGTGCGCCCCGCGCCCACGTCGCTGCCGGCCTCGGGCTCGGTGAGCACCATCGCGCCGCCCCAGGGCTTCTCGACCCACTGGGGTAGGTACCGCTTCTTCTGCGACGGTGTCCCGAGCCGGTCGAGGATGCGGCCGAAGAAGGTCCCGAAGAGCAGGAAGCCCGCCGCGGCGTTGGAGCCCGCGACCATCTCGAAGGCGCTCCACACCACGGAGGGAGGCGCGCCCGCGCCCCCGAGGTGCGGGGGGAGCTCGAGCTTGTGCCAGCCGTTCTCGTAGTAGGTCTGCATCGCGCGCTTGAGCCCCTCGGGCAGGCGCACCACGCCCTCGGCGTCGAGGTGCGCGGGCTCGCGGTCGATCTCCGCGAAGGAGGCCGCGAGCTCGTTGGTCGCGAGGGACTCCAACGCGCGCAGGGCCTCGCGGGCGCCGTCGCCGTCGAGCTCGGAGAAGGGCCCGCGGCCGAGCACCTCGTCGGTGCCGAGCACCTCGAAGAGGTTGAAGAAGATGTCGCGGAGGTTGGCCTTGTAGTGCAGCGCGGTCGTCACGGCGCCGCACCCTACGCGAAGCGGGGTCGCCGGGTGAAGCGCGGGCGGCGCTAGGGCGGCAGCACCGACACCTCGAGGGTGTACTCGCCGGTCTGGGTGGGGCCGCAGCCCCCCGCGAAGATCCAGTAGGTGCCGGCCTCGAGCACGGCCTCGACCTGCGGGTCGGTGCTGTACCAGTCGTCGGTGCACATCGGAGGGAAGGTCCGCCCCGGGCAGTTCATCCCGGACTGGATCGCGAGGAGGCCGTCGAAGCCCCGCGCGCGCTGGATCGCGACGACCCTGCGCCGCGCCGGGAGGTCGAGGCGGTAGAGCGCCCCGCGGGAGCCCGCGCAGCCCGACATGGTGGTGGCGCAGTAGGGCGAGGCGACGGCGGTCGCGCCCTCGGTGGTGCCCGTGAAGAAGCCCCCCTCGGGGGGGACGGCCCGCGCCGTCGCGCAGGAGAGGTTGCCCTCGACGGGCACCGGCGTGGCGGTGGGCACGCGGTACCAGCGCGCGGTGAGGTTGCCCCCCTCGGCGTTGGTGCCGCCCTGCACGATGAGGGGCGTGCCCTCGGCGACGCCCGAGAGACGCGTCCAGACCGAGCG
>JAEYZO010000537.1 GCA_023428035.1 Pseudomonadota bacterium
CATGAACAGTACGTCCTCCTCTGGCACCTCCTCATCGCGCAGAACGACCTCCGGCTGATCTCTCCCTACGACACGAAGAACGTCGCGGTCTGGTAAGCAACGCCTCCAGGTGCCCTCCTCGATCGACGAGACCTACAGCTCCCTCCTCGTCGATCTCCCACGTCAGCTCCACACCGTCGCCTCGAGGCTCCCTTTTCACCTCGGCCTCAGCCGTCACTCCGACGCCCGTTGGTCTGACTTCGTCACGCTGCCCCCCAACCGCGACCTCCCCCTCTTCGCTGCGCCCCCCGAGCACCTGCTCCCCGCCGACCTCTCGCGCTTCAACGCCGCCCACCACGTCGCGGCCTATTGGGGCCTCGTCGCCGCCCGCCTCGGCGACCGGCAGGTAGAGCCGACCCCGGAGCTGCTCGAGCTCCGCGAGTGGCTCCTCCAGCGATGGATCGACGCGCTCACTGAAGCGACGAGCGACCGCGGGGCCGCGGAGAGCGCTGTCGAGACGGCCACCCGTCGCTGGCGTCGGAGCTTGCACAGCGAGCGCGACGCCTCGGCCGCGGGGTGCACCGACCTGAGCGACTACGTCGACGCGACCCGCGACAAGCTCCACTGGATCGCGACGAGCGCCTGCGCGATGTACCCGTCCCCCGAAGACCCTCGCGCCCGCAGCCTACGCCTCGCCGCGGAGCTCTTGCTCGTAGCCTGCCAGCTACGCGACGACGCCCTCGACGACGAAGATGACCGCGTGCTCCGGGGCGCGGGGGTCGCATCGCTCCTCGGCCTCACCCCCGCGGAGCTCTACCGCGCCGCGCCGAGGGTGGTCCATGGGGCGGCCTTCATCGCCGCGAGCGGAGGCCATGACACTCTCGCCCGCTGGCTGCGCGATCACGCCGTCGTCATCAACACCGAGCCACCGCCGGGGGCAGGTTCGTGCAATGAGCTGCGCGCCATGAACCTGAGCGCGGCGATCGCCCTGCGACTCTGCGCGCTGGAGTGAGCCCGCCGAGCCATCATCACCGAGGGCTCACCCTCGGCGCGCCGACACCAAGGCGTACCGCACCGCCCCCGAGCTCAAGCCCGCCGCCGCGCCGAGCGCCGCCGCGGTGTGCCCCGCGTAGATAGGGTCCGCCTCTCCGAGCAGCGCCCGCTGCAACCTCAGTTGCGTCATTCGTACCGACGCCATCGCGCCCAAGCGTGACGCGGAGGCCCTCGTGCGAACCGTCAGGTCTGCGACCCGCGCGTCGACGAAGCCCGCCTGCGCGAGCGCCTCGGCGAGCCCCTCTGGCGACAGCAGCGACGGCAACCGCCAGCCGTCGCACATCGCGGCGCACTCCCCACGCACGTCCTCGCCCCCTCGATGCAGGTCGAGCGACACGAACATCCCACCGTCTGCGAGCGTCCCCACGACCCGCGCGAGATACCGCCCCGGCTCATAGATGTGACAGAAGCTCTCGATGTGCCACGCGACGTCGAAGGGCCCTCCCGGGATCTCGTCGTTCAGCAGGTCTGCGCAGACGAACCTGACGCGCCCCGACAAGCCCTTCTGGTTCGCGACCCGCGTGGCGATCTCGACCTGGTTGGGGTCGATGGTCACCCCCACGACCTCGACGTCGTAGCGCTCGGCCACCCAGAACGCCGAGCCTCCCACCCCACACCCCGCGTCGAGGACGCGCATCCCATCGCGAAGGCCCGCGCGCTCCGCGACGACCCGGTTCGCCTCCAGCAACGCCGCCTCGTGCTCATACGCGTCCCCGTCGCTCAAGCCGAAGTGGAACCCCAACGCGTCCCCCGCCCAGGCGCGGAGGTAGCCCTGCTCCGTCGTCGCTTCGTAGTACTCCCGCACCCGGCTCGCGTGCTCCCGCGACTCATCGCTCATCGTGAGCCGAGGGTAGTGACCACCGAGCGGTGATCGCAAGGGACATCCTTCGCCGCACCGGGGAACGGTGCTAGGTTCCGACGCCGCGTATGAAGGGCACCGCGACGCTCGATCCGGCCGCGCATCGGGGGCGCGTCGTGGCCGTCGCCGCGGCGCTGTTGAGCATCGTCGGGCTCTACGTCATCGCGCTCGCGCTCGCGCTCTCGACGATCGGGGCGCCGTACCCCGGGCTGGTCGTCGACCCCTACGGGAGCTTCTCGGCGGTGCCGGTCCCTTTCCCTTCAATAAAACGCGTGCTGCTCCAGTTCCCAGACCGACTCACGTCAGTGAACGGGCGCGCGGTGGAGCGCGGCTCGCGCTACGGCGACCTCGACGTTGATCGATTGCGATCCAGGCTTCGCGCGCTCGACGCCGCGGGCGAGCGGCGGCTCTCGTTGGAGTTTGACCACTCGGGGCGGTCGATCACCGTCTCAGAGGAGCTGCGTCGCTTCACCGTCCGCGAATTGCTGGTCTACTTCGCCTTCTACGGGATCGCGGGCCTCCTTCTCCTCTGGTCCGGCGCGACGGCGCTCCTCCTCGCAGGGAGGCGAGCGGCCACCGCGCCGTACGTGTTCCTTTGCGTCGGGAGCGCCCTCTTCTTTGGGACATTCTTCGATTATCACAGCACAGCGCGGCTCTTCCCGGTCTTCATGCTCTCGACGTACTGGTGCACGGCCGGCTTCCTCGCCGTGGCGCTCACCTTCCCCACGCCGCCTTCATGGAGCCGCCCCGCGCGAGCGCTCGTCACGGCAGTCCTGGGCCTGATCTTGATCGCTGGGCTGGCCCTCGCGGCCTCTCCCTTTCTCGGGATCGGGCTCCCTGCCCTACGCGAGCTCGGTGGTTTGCTCACCGCGCTCTCCTGCGTGGTCCTACTGGTGTCCATGATCTTGCGCTACCGACGCAGCTCTGGTCAGGCCCGCGTCGAGCTCCGCTCGGCGCTCCTCGCCTTCTCCGTCGTACCGGCGCTCAGCGCCCTCGGCGTCGCGGTCGCGCTCATCACCGGCTTCGGCCTGATCCACTACGTCTTCCCCGCGCTCATCCCCCTCCTCCCCCTCTCCATCGGCTGGGCCCTCGTCCGTCACAACATCCTCGGCGCCCACGCCGTGCTCACCCGCCGGCTCTTCGTCGTGCCCGTCGTCCTCCTCTCCCTCGGCGCGGCCACCGTGGTCTGGCTCGGACTTCGCTCTCTCCCCTCCGGCGGTATGGACGCTCTCCTCTCGACGGTGGTCTCCAGCGGGGTGCTCGGCGCCGTCGCCTACGGGCTCCACCGCCTCGCGGGGCGCTACCTCTTCCCCGCGGCGGCGGAATTCCGGCCCACCATCCAGCAGCTCGCCGAGAGCCTCTCGGACCTCGAGCACCGCGACGCGCTCCGCGACACCATCGAGCGCACCGTCGCCCGCTGGCTCCCGAGCGGCCGAATCCGGCTGCTCGACCCCGACCAGGTGGACGGAATCGACCGCCTCCCCCCCGACGCCCGCCCCCGCCTCGACGCCGGCCAGAAGGTCTGGACCGACGACACCCCCTGGGCGCGCCACCTGCTCGTCCCCATGCGCTCGCTCGGCTCGCTCCGGGGCGTGCTCGACATCGCCCCGCTCCACCAGGGCGCGCTCTTCACCGAAGAAGACCTCCGGCTCCTCGACACCATCGCCGGGCTCGGCGCCGTCGCCCTCCACAACGCCGACGTGCTCGGCCAGCTCGACGAGGCCCGACGCATCGAGGTCGACGCCAGCCGCGACGACAAGAGGCTCACCCTCGGGCTCATCTCCGAAGAGGTCGCCCACGAGGTCTCGCACCCGCTCTTGTACTTCCGCTCGCTCCTCCAGCGCGGCGCCCGCGCGCCCCTCGCCGAAGACGACATCGACGACGCCCGCGAGGAGATCACCCGCATCGAGCGCCTCGTCGCCTCGATGCGCTCCCTCGAGCCCGCTCCCCTTCGCCGAGCCCCGGTGGCCCTCCTCAAGCCCCTCGAGCGCGCCCTCGCGCTGCACCGCGAGACCTTCGTCACGCGCGGGCTCACCCCCGAGGTCGAGGTCCCCGCGGCCCTCACGGTGCTCGGCGACCACGACGCCCTCGTGCAGGTCTTCGCGAACCTCCTGCGCAACGCCGCGCAGGCGACCCCCGAGGGGGGCCGCGTCGGCGTGACCGCGACCCCCAGCCCCGACGGCGCCCTCACCGTCGACGTCTGGGACTCCGGCCCGGGCGTGCCCGACGCGCTCGTCGACAAGCTCTTTCACCGCTGGGTCACCACCCGCGGGCGCGACGGCGGGAGGGGCATCGGCCTCCACGTCGCGCAGGGCATCGTCACCCGCCACCAATGGCGGCTGGACTACCTCCGCGAAGAGGGACGCACCGTGTTCAGGATCTCCGTCCCCCGGGAGTGCGTCGCGGCGAGCGCCGCCGACGCGCGCGACGGCGCGCCGCCGAGAGATACTGACTGACCGCGCGCCGCTCCCTCCGAAGAAGGATCTCCCTCGCCCGATGCACATCCTCCTCGTCGATGACTCCCGAAGCGCGCGGCGCAACCTCTCCCTCCTCCTCGAGTCGATGGCCGACGTCACCATCACCCAGGCGGCCTCCCTCGAGGAGGCGCGTCGGGCCATCGAGCGCGAGCCCATCGACCTCGCCCTGGTCGACATCCGCCTGAGCGAAGACGCCCGCAACCGCGACGGGCTCATCCTCGTGAAGGAGATCACCGAGAAGACCACCGCCGCCGCGGTGTGCGTCACCGCCACCAGCGACATGGACTCCATCCGCGCCGCCATGCGCAACGGCGCCTACGACTACCTCCCCAAGGAGGACCTCTGCGAAGAGACCCTCGCGCCGCTGATCCACGGCCTGCGCGACCGCCGCCGCCTCGAGCGCGAGGTGCTGGAGCTCCGCGCGCGGGTCTCCCCCGAGGCCGCCCCGCCGGGGCTCATCGGCACCTCCGCCGCGATCGAGCGCCTGCGCGCGATGATCCGCCGCGTGGCCGTGAGCGACCGACCGGTGCTCATCCTCGGCCCCACGGGCTCGGGCAAGGAGGTCGTCGCCCGCGCCGTGCACGCCCTCGGGCCGCACCCCGAGGGAGAGTTCTTCGCGGTGAACTCCGGCGCCATCCCCGAGCAGCTCATCGAGTCGCAGCTCTTCGGCCACGTGAAGGGGGCCTTCACCGGCGCCGACCGCGAACACGCGGGCTTCTTCGCGTCGACGGGCCGCGGGACTCTCTTCCTCGACGAGATCGCCGAGCTGCCCATGACCGCGCAGGCGAAGTTCCTCCGGGTGCTCGAGACGGGGCGCTTCCGCCCGGTGAGCGCCGCGGCCGAGAAGACCTTCGAGGGCAGGATCGTCGCGGCCACCCACGCCGACCTCGAAGCGCGGGTGCGGCAGGGCACCTTCCGCGAGGACCTCTTTTACCGCCTCGACGTGCTCACCCTCACCGTGCCCCCCCTCGACGAGCGCCGCGAGGACATCCCCGCGCTCGTGGCGCACTTCCTCGCCGAGCACCGCCGCCCCTTGCGCCTCTCGCGTGAGGCCCTCGACGCGCTCGCCGCCGCCGACTGGCCCGGCAACGTACGCCAGCTCCGCAAGGTCATCGAGCGCCTGGTCGTCTTCGCCGAGAACGACGAGGTCAGCCCCGACGACGTCGCCTACGCCCTCGGCCGCAAGCCCACCAGCTCTGACGACGCGCTGCGCCGCGTCGCGAAGCACATCATCCAGATGCCCGTGGCCAACAAGCTCGACGCCATCGAAGAGGCCCTCATCGCCGAGGCGATGGCCCAGGGCGGGCGAATCAAATCCGAAGCCGGGCGCATCCTGGGCGTGCACCGCCGGGTCATCGAGCGGCGCCTGGAGCGCAAGACACCGTCGAGCAACCCGCCCCCCGACGACGGCGACGCGTAGCGGCGCGCGCGCCGCGGTGGCATCGTGGCGGTCCACCCCCGCGATGAGCACCCCGAGGCCGAGCGAGCGCGACCGTGACCCCGCGAGGATCTCCTCGGTCTTCCCCACGGTGCGCCCCCTGCGGCGCTACTTCACCGAGCGGGTCGACCCCCTCACCAACCTCTTCCTCGTCCTCCCGCTCTTCATCGTCTACCACATCGGCGTGCTGATCCAGGCCCGCCGCGGGCCCGACGGCAACCTCCAATGGGTGGGCAACGGGGTCGACTTCCTCACGGGCACCGCCCTCACCCTCGTGAACGGCGACGTGCTCATGTACGCGGTCATCACCACCCTGGTGACCATCGTCCTGATGCTCCTGATCCTCAGGGCGCGGCGCAGCGCGAAGCTCCACCCCAAGCTCTTCGTCCCCGTATTGGCCGAGAGCACCGTCTACGCCGTGCTCATCGCCGGGGCCATCGGCTACGCCGTCGACGCGCTCGGCCTCGGCGTGCTCGACAGCGAGGGCTTCATCGCCCAGGTGGTGGGCTCCTGCGGCGCGGGCCTCCACGAGGAGCTCATCTTCCGCATGGCCCTCTTCGGCGGCGCGGGTTACCTGCTCTCGCGCCGGATGCGCCCCTGGGCGGGCTGGCTCATCGCCCTCGTGGGCTCGTCGCTGCTCTTCTCCGCGGTGCACTACCTCGGCCCGCTGGGCGACCGCTTCAGCCTGTCGAGCTTCGCCTTCCGCGCGTTCTGCGGCGTGGCCTTCGCGCTCATCTACCGCTTCCGCGGCTTCGCCCTCGCCGCGTGGACCCACGCCCTCTACGACATCTTCTATTACGCCCTGAAGCACTCGTAGCCGCGCGGGTCACCCCCCGCTGCCGAAGCGTAGGGGGTAGTCGACCTCGACGTCTCCGCCCTCTGGCTCGGGGTAGCGCCAGCCGCGGATCGCGTTCTGCACGCAGGTCGCGAGCTGCGGCGAGTGCGTCGAGTCGGAGATCACCCGCGTGCGCGTGACGTGCCCGCCGTCGCCCACGCGTACGCGCACCACCATCACCCCGTTGACCGTGTTCGCCCGCGACGCCGTCGAGTGGCACGCCGCGATCTGCGAGCGGTAGTGGTTGTACACGTAGCTGAACGCGCGCGGGTCCATCGTGCCTGTGGCGTCGGTCTCCTCGCCCATGTGGTAGCCGCCGGCGCTCGTGCGCGGCCCGCGCTCGCGCACCCCGTTCTCAGCGGGCAGGGGCGGCAGCGGCGTGTTCGCGGCCACGGTGGTCCCCGCGTCGCGCTCCGCCGTCTCGGAGCTCCCGGTCGTGCCTGTGCTGCCCGTCGTGCCCGCGCTCGCGGTGGTGCCCGTGGTGCCCGTGGTGTTTGTGGTGCCC
>JAEYZO010000540.1 GCA_023428035.1 Pseudomonadota bacterium
ACACGGTGGCGCGCGCCCGACGCGCGGTGGGACTCTAAGCGACCGATGAAGACCGACGACCGCGGCCGACGCACCGACGGCGAGACCCTCACCTACTCCGAGTACATCGGCGTGCCCGCGCTCCTGGCCTCGCTCACCCTCCCCGCCGAGGCCCCGCGGGGGAGCGTCGCGGCCGACTGGCCCGAGCGCCCGCCGGGCTACGCCCCGGGAGACCCCTGGCCCCGGGGCGGGCGATGGTCCCACGACGAGTCGCTGTTCATCACGGTGCACCAGTGCTTCGAGCTGTGGTTCCGGCAGATGCACGTCGAGCTGCGCGACGTGATGCTCGACGCGGCAGAGGTCGCCGCGGCGCACGGAGCGAGCGTCCCGCTGGTGAACCTCGAGGCGAGGGTCGACCCGCCGCGCCTCGAAGACCGCGCCGCGCAGTACCCGCGCACCTGGGCCCTCGCCGAGGCGCTGCCGCCCACCCACCCGCTGCGCTCCACCGCCGACGCGCCGGGCTTCTTCCACGTCGACGACACGGCGCGGCTCGCGTGGTTCGAGGGCCGCTTCTCGACCTGGGCCGAGAGGGTCACCCGCTGCGCGATGATCCTCCGGAGCTGCCTGCCCTTCTACGACGTGCTCTCGCGCATGAGCCCGGTGTCCTTCCTCGATTTCCGCGCGAGGATCTTCCCCGCCTCGGGCTTCGGCTCGATGCAGTTTCGCCTGCTGGAGATCGCGCTGGGGCTGCGCGAGCGGCACTTCGACAAGCTCCCCTGGAGCGAGCCCGACCCCGACGTCTCCGCGGCGCGCGCGGCGCTGGAGTCCGCGGGCTGGTCTCCCACGGAGCGGGGCCTGAGCCCGGGAGAAGACCTGCGCCGGCACTACCCCGAGGGCGAGTACCGAGCTCTGGTGCGACGGATGGGGGAGCCCACGCTGCGCGACCTCGCCTACTGGCTCCTGAACGCGCGCGACCTCTTCGACGACGCGCGGCGCGGCGTCGACGACTGCGCGGCGACGGTCTTCGGCGACATGCTCGCGGCGGAGTCGCGGCAGACCTTCATCGGCCGCGAGGCCATCGAGGGCGAGCGCTGGAGGGAGACCAGCGCGCTGCTCTCGCACCGCGAGGTGATCGCGGCCGAGGCGCTGCACCACTCGCACGAGGGCGCGCGGGCCTTCTTCGAGGGCTGCCTCGACCTCGACCTCGCGCTGCTCCAGTGGCGCGAGGCGCACATCCGCTTCGTCGAGCGGATGATCGGCGCGCGGCCCGGCACCGGCGGAGGCGGGGTGCAGTACCTCCGCCGCACGCTGGGTCAGGGCCGCGACCCGCTGCTCGACCGGGTGTTCCCGTGCCTGTGGGCGTCGCGCACCATCGTGCACGTTCACCCCTGATCGCGAGGGCGGAGAGATGCTGACCCTGGAGCACTGCATCGACGGCGAGATGGTCGCGGGCCCTACGAGCCACGCCATCGACCTCTACGAGCCCGCCACCGGCCGGCTCTACGGCCGCGCCCCCGACGCCGACGACGCCACCCTCGACCGCGCCGTCGAGGCCGCGACGCGGGCCTTCCCGCTGTGGTCGCGGGCCGGCGCCGGGGAGCGAGCCCGCTTGCTCTCGCGCCTCGCCGACCTCGTCGAGCGCGACCTCGACGCCCTCGCCCTCGCGGAGTCTACGGACACGGGCAAGCCCGTGCGCGTCGCGCGCTCCGTCGACATCCCCCGGGCCGTGGCCAACCTGCGCTTCTTCGCGGCGGCGGCGACGCAGTTCGCGAGCGAGTCGCACGCGGGCGAAGACGGCTCGATCAACTACACCCTGCGATCTCCCCTCGGCGTCGTGGGCTGCATCTCGCCCTGGAACCTCCCGCTCTACCTCTTCACCTGGAAGGTCGCCCCCGCCCTCGCCGCGGGGAACACCGTGGTGGCCAAGCCCTCGGAGGTCACCCCGGTCACGGCGGAGCGCCTCGCGCGGCTCGCGATCGAGGCGGGCTTTCCTCCGGGGGTGCTGAACGTGCTGCACGGGACGGGGCCGGGGCTCGGCCGCGCGCTGGTGGGTCACCCCAGGGTGAAGGCCATCTCGTTCACGGGCAGCACCCGCGCCGGGGAAGACATCGCCGCCCGCGCCGCGCCGCGCTTCAAGAAGCTCTCGCTGGAGCTCGGCGGGAAGAACCCCACCCTGGTCTTCGACGACGCCGACTTCGACGCGGCGGTCTCGGGCGCGCTGCGCGCGGGCTTCTCGAACCAGGGGCAGATCTGCCTCTGCGGCTCGCGGATCCTGGTGCAGCGCGGGGTGTACGACCGCTTCGTCGAGGCGCTGCGCGCGAAGGTCGAGGCGCTCAAGGTCGGCGACCCGAGGGACGAGGGCACCGAGCAGGGCGCGGTGGTCTCGAAGGAGCACCTCGCGAAGGTGCTGGGCTGCATCGAGGTGGCGCGCGCCGAGGGGGCCGAGGTGCTCACGGGCGGAGGCAGGGCCACGGTGGAGGGGCGCTGCGGCGAGGGGTGGTTCGTGCAGCCGACGCTGCTCGCGGGCCTCACCGGGCGGTGCCGCACCAACCAGGAGGAGATCTTCGGCCCGGTGGCGACGGTGCAGCCCTTCGACGACGAGGACGAAGGAGTCTCGATCGCCAACGACGTGCGCTACGGCCTCGCGGCCTCGGTCTGGACGACGGACGTCTCTCTCGCGCACCGGGTGGCGGCCTCGCTGCAGTCGGGCCTGGTGTGGGTGAACACGTGGATGCTCCGTGACCTGCGCGTGCCCTTCGGCGGCATGAAGGAGAGCGGGGTGGGCCGCGAGGGCGGCTGGGAGGCCATGCGCTTCTTCACCGACGCCAAGAACGTCTGCGTGAAGTACTGACCCCAGCCCGAACGCGGGACGGATGTCCCGCGGCGGGTGTCGGTGCGAGCCCCCACCTCGCTCGAACGCGCCCTCGTGACCCAAGGGTCGACCTGGGCGACGATCGAAGCACCCATGGCCCCGAGGCGCAGCAGCCCACCCCCGCCCCCCGCGGCGGCCTTTCGTCGACGGGGCGCGGCCTGCGAAGACCTCTCGCACCTCGTCGAGCCCGCGCCGCCCCCGGTGCCCTCCGACGCGCTGGTGCTCGCGGCGAAGAACGGCAACCGCCGGGCCTTCGCGGGGCTCGTGCTCCGCTACCGCCCGCGCATCCTCGCGCTCGCCCTGCACCTCACCGGCAACGCCCACGACGCCGAGGACATCACCCAGGACGTCTTCCTCCGCGCCTGGCAGCACCTGCCCACCTTCGAGCACCGCAGCGCCTTCTTCACCTGGATCTACCGCATCGCCGTGAACCGGGCGCTGCAGGCCCGGGAGCGCCGCCGCGCGCGGCCCGAGTCTCCCCTCGACGACCCGCGCGTCGACCTCGCCATCGCCGTCGACGCCGGGGGCTCCCCCGCCCGCGCCATGGAGCTCCGAGAGACCTACCACCGCCTCGTGGCGGCCTTCGACGCCCTCTCTCCCCTCCTCCGCACCACCGTCGCGCTCACCACCCTTCAGGGGATGACCTACCCCGAGGCCGCCGAGGTGCTCACCACCACCGAGGGCACCGTCGCGTGGAGGATGCACGAGGCCCGCAACAAGCTCCGCGACGCGCTCTCGCGCGAGCCCTCCCCCGCCGTGAAGCCCGCCGCGGTGAAGTCCCGCGCCCGCAAGCGCGTGGAGCGCGACGACGAGGGCCTCTCGGTCGCGCTCGCGATGGCCCTCGCGGCGGTGGTCCCGGTCTGAGCCACGGCCGCCACCGCGCGCTCGCCACCCAGGAATTTCGCCCCGCGCGGCGGTCCCGCGGGCTCCCTCGCGACGGCACGGGTCTCGCTCACGGCGCCGCGCCCCGCGCTCGCTGGTGAGCGCAACGGGGCCCTCGAAAGGGAGGCACTCATGGCGGTCTCGGACAAGCTGCGCGCCGTGCGCGCGGCCATCGGTATGTTGGAGAAGCAGTTCGGCAAGGGCTCGGTGATGACCCTGGGGGAGGACGACAAGCGCGAGCCCTGCGCGGTGATCCCCTCGGGCTCCGTGGGCATCGACCTCGCGCTCGGCGTCGGGGGCTACCCCCGCGGGCGCATCGTCGAGGTCTTCGGCCCCGAGAGCTCGGGCAAGACCACCCTCACCCTCCACGCCATCGCCGAGGCGCAGCGCGCGGGCGGCGTGGCGGCCTTCATCGACGCCGAGCACGCGCTCGACGTGAGCTACGCGCGGGCGCTGGGGGTCGACCTCTCGCAGCTCCTCATCTCGCAGCCCGACAACGGCGAGCAGGCGCTCGAGATCGCCGACGCCCTGGTGCGCTCCGGCGCGGTGGAGCTCGTGGTGATCGACTCCGTCGCGGCGCTGGTGCCCAAGGCCGAGCTCGAGGGAGACATGGGCGACCAGCACATGGGCCTCCAGGCGCGGCTGATGTCGCAGGCGCTGCGCAAGCTCACCGCCGTCGCGCACCGCAACGGGGCGACGATCATCTTCATCAACCAGATCCGCCACAAGATCGGGGTGGTCTTCGGCAGCCCCGAGACCACGACGGGGGGCAACGCGCTGAAGTTCTACGCGTCGATGCGCCTCGACGTGCGCCGCGTCGGCGCGGTGAAGTCCGGCGACGAGGTGCAGGGCTCGCGCACCCGCGTGAAGGTGGTGAAGAACAAGCTGGCGCCGCCCTTCCGCGAGGCGGAGTTCGACGTGCGCTACGGCGTCGGCGTCGACGCGCTCTCGGAGCTCATCGACATCGGCGTCGAGCGGGGCCTGGTCGAGCGCACGGGCTCGCACCTCTCCTTCGCGGGCACGCACCTCGGCAACGGCCGCGAGCGCGCGCGGGAGTCCCTCGCCGCGAGCGCCGCGACGCAGAAGCAGCTCCGCGACGCGATCCGCGCGAGCGTGGCGGCGAGCGCGCAGCCCGCGGCGCCCGCGAAGTC